>JADGAQ010000002.1 GCA_015231925.1 Magnetococcales bacterium | reverse complement strand
TTTTCCTTTCGCCGTTGACTTCGTCATATTGCGCTGCACGGGATCCTGAATAGTTTCAGAAAAATTACGCATTCCAAAATGGACGCGGTATAAGTATCAAAAAAGAAAATGTTCTATCCTTTGACTTTTCATTTTATCGTATCTGTTCAGGTATGCGGGGGTTCGGGGGGGGATTATCCCCCCCCGAACCCCCGCATACCTGAATCGTTACGTCCGTTATTTATTTTATATAATTCAATTAAATATTAACTGAAACGTCAAAAGATAGAACATTTTCTTTTTTTGATACTTAAAAAATAACATATTGAAAGTAAAAGGATTGTTCACACAGGTCGACCGTAAGCCGCAATCGTGGCCAGCAACTGCTTTTTCTTCACGGGCTTGCTCAAGTGGGCCGTACAACCCGCTTCCAGCGACTTCTCCCGATCCTCCTGCAACGCATAAGCCGTCAGGGCGATAATTGGCACGGGCGAACGATTTTCGGCCCGCTCCCAGGCCCGAATGGCCCGCGTCGCATTGAAGCCATCCATGACCGGCATCTGCATGTCCATCAACACCAGATCGAAACGCTCCTCCCGGCATCGGGTCAGGGCCTGCTCGCCATCCGCAGCGAAAACCAACTGACACCGCTGTTCCTTGAGAAACGCCTCCACCAGGAAAAGATTGTCCTCGGAATCATCCACCACCAGAATCCGCAACAGGGCATCGAATGGAAACTCCTCCTGGGGAGGCGAGGTTGGTTTTTCCTCCCGCGGCATGTTCACCAGACCGATGACCTGCTCCCGAATGGTTTTGGCTTTCAACGGCTTGATCAGATACCGATGAATACCCATGTCCTGGCAAAAGCGGGCATCCACTCCCCGGATATCGGAGGTGGCCACCAGAATCCGGGGTGGATCGAGAGCCATGCCACGCATGCGTTGAATCACCTGAAAACCGTCCACTTCCGGCATGCGCACGTCCAAAATCAAAACAGCATAGGGTTTTTTGTCGTGCTGTGCCTGAGCCAGTTTTGCCAGAGCGTCGATCCCGCCACCGGCTTCATCCACCCGGGCGCCCAGGGGAGCAAGGGTTTCGCGGAAAATCAAACGGTTGGCGTAGGTGTCATCCACCACCAGAATGGAGACGCCGGCCAACTCTCTGGAGACGAAGGGCCTCTCCCCCTCTTCCCCGGACAAAACGGGAAACGGCACGAAAAAGGTGAAACATGAGCCTTTTCCCGGCGTGCTGTCGACCGTGATGTCGCCACCCATGGCCGAAACCAGATAGCGACAGATGGTCAGGCCCAGTCCGGAGCCTCCGAAACGTCGTGTGGTGGAGTTGTCCGCCTGCACGAAGCTGTCGAAGATGGTCGACAACTTGGGCGACGGAATGCCGATACCGGTATCGCGGACCTGAAAACGCAGACGGGCCGTATCGGCAGTGCTGGCACCGGCCACACGCTCCGCCATCAAGGTGATTTCGCCCTCTTCGGTAAACTTGATGGCGTTGCCCAACAGGTTCATCAGAACCTGCTGAAACCGCACCGGATCACCCAGAACCTGGGTGGGAACCTCCTCGGCGATATAGGCCACCAGCTCCAGTTGTTTGGCATGGGCTTTGGGAGCCAGGATGTCGCACACCGTTTCGATCTGCTCCCGCAGATTGAACAGCGTGTGTTCCAGAACCAGTTGTCCCGATTCGATGCGCGCCATGTCCAGAATGTCGTTGACCACGGCCAGCAGCACTTCGCCCGCGGAGCGGAATATCTGCACATAGTGGCGTTCGGTCTGATCCAGCTCCCGTTCCCAAAGCAGATCCGCCATGCCGATGATGGCGTTCATGGGCGTGCGTATTTCGTGACTCATGGCGGCGAGAAATTCGCTTTTGGCCCGGCTGGCCGCTTCCGCCTGCTGACGGGCGGTCCTCAGGTTGCGGATGGTCTCCTGAATGGTTTCGGCCATGGCATCGAAACGGTGGGCCAGATCGCCGATTTCATCCTCATCCGTCAGATCGGCGCGCACCGAATAGTCACCCTGGGAGAGGGTATGAGCCGTTTGGTTCAAACGCAGCAGAGGCGTGGTCAGGTGACGGGAGAGCCAGGCCACCATGACCAGCAGGAGGCCGAAACCACCGATTCCCAGCAGAAGGGTCAGCAGAATCTGTCGATGCAATGCGGCGAACAGCTCCTCCCGATCCATTTTGACCACCAGTCCCCAACCCCAGAAGGGGTTCATGCGAAGGTGACGAAAGGCGGCAATCACCGCTTTGCCGCGATAATCCACGGTTTCCAGAACTCCCGAGCTGCCTTGAAGAGCCAGATGGGCGGGAATGGCGGCGTTGCCTTTTCCCCGGCTGGGATTTTCGATCATCTCCCCGGGAAATTTCAAAGGGGTGAGGAAACCCAGTTCGGGATCGACGAAGAGGATCTCTCCGCTGTACCCCATCTCGTCCTTCACCTTGAGCAGGGATCGCAACATCAAACCCGAGTCGATCCAGGCGATGAGAGCGGCCACGGCATGGCCCTGCGGAGCGTGCAAGGTGACGCCGATGGGCAGGAGCGTCTTGCCGTTCACCTGCCGGGGCGGGCCGATGAGGCCGTTGACCGACAAGGCCAGCAGTTCCGGAAAGGCGGGGGGAAACGGAATCGGCATGGCTTTCGTGTCGCTGGAAACCTGAATCTCGCTTCCGGGCAGCCGGATCAGATCGATGCGTGCCACATCGTGGTAGGAGTTGACGTGCTGCTCCAGTTGGCGGGCGAGCGGGGAAAAATCGCTGCTTTCCGGCGGTTGTTCGAGCCGGCGCAGGATATCATTCACCAGAGCGGTGTTGTGCGACAGGGCGACCAGATCGTTCTTCTTTTCTTCGAACCAGGCGAGAATCAACTCCTCCTTGATGTCCGCCAATCGGCTGAACTCGATGAAACTCTGTCGGCGCAGGGTGCCGATCTGACCGTCGTAGGTTTCGCCGGGCAGGCCGTTGAGAGAGAATTGCAGCACCAGCCCCAGGATGACGAGATAAAGCAGGGAAAACCAGAGCATCAAACGGGAACGAATGCGTCGTGGCCAGCGGAGGAGGAGGGATGTCGTCATGACGGATCCTCCGGCCTGAAGGAGTCCTGTCGGAGGCGATGGGTCACCGGATCGGCGAGGATCTTTTGCAGAACGGTTTTCTGAAAACAGGGGGCCACCTGATTCCAGGTGAGGGAGTCGGGCACCTGACCGATGCCTCGGAGGAAGGCGAAGAGCCGGGCCAGATAGCCCGTTTCCCCCGATTCCTGGGTGGTGACGACCGGAATCGAACCGAGACGACGCAGCCCCTGATAGGCCAGAATACGCAGTTCGTCCCGGTCGGGCGGAGCTTGCAGGCCGGTCAACTCCTGGGCGGCGGTCAACGCCCAGTCCAGGGCTTTGCCTTGATTGGCTTCCGACCGTTTCAACCAGTTCAGCGCCCGGATCTGGGAGGCCAGCAGGCTGTCGACGAGGTGGGGATGGTTGGTGGCGAAGGCGTCGGCGAAATAGAGATACCCCCGGGAGAGATGACGAAACACCACCTGCCCCGCCCTTTGGGAGGTGGCCAGGGAGGGAATGGGTTCCCAGGCGGCGAAGGCGTCGATACGCTTGGACTGCAGATAGCCGGGCATGCGGTTGATGGGGGTTTCGACCAGTTGCACGTCGCTTTCCGGAATGGCGGCGGCATCGAGGGTTTTAAGCAGGGTGTAGTGGGCATTGGAACCCGGCACATAGCCGATGCGCAGACCCCGCAGATCGGTCGGCAGCAGCGCCTCCCGGGCCACGACGGCGGTGAAGCTGAGGTCCATGAGGGAAAGGACCTGTACCCGATCCCGGATGCAGGCCCGGAGGGCCGGCAGATCCCCCCCCACCCCCGCCACCAGTCTGCCTTCGTGCAGCAGGGTGTTGATGTCGGGTCCGTTCAGGAAGGGGTGGAAGCGAATGCCTTTACCCCGGGCGGCCAGCTCCTGCCGCAGCAGGACATCCCGTCGCATGGTTTCGGTGATGAGGCTGGAGGGGAGCCACAGCGGCTGAATGCCGATATCGATCCATTCCGTTGCGGGGCCGTAGGAATAGTTGATGTAAGGGGAGTTGGTGTCGGGTGCGGCAAAAACCGCGTCTGCGAGCAGGAGGGATAACGCCCCGAGCATCAACCGGATCGGAGAAAGGGTCAACCGTATTTTGGTCGGTGGGTGATCCGCCATAGGAAACCTTTTTCCCGGAAGAGGGAGTTCAATACTCTCTTGAACCAGTCGGAATATATCAATAAGTATTTTTACTTTCAATATATTATCTTTTAAGTATCAAAAAAAGGAGATGTTCTATCCTTTGACTTTTCATTTGAACCCACTGCAAAATCATTCCGGAATGGTCATTAAATCCATACGAATAACAATCAAAAAGTCAAAGGATAGAACATTTCCTTTTTTTGATATTTAAAATATTGAAAATCAAAAGATAAAAAATATAACCACTTGGCTTTATGAACTCTGCAGCCAGCCCTGAATCAGGGGGAGAATTTGCCTGAATTGAGAATCATGCAGTCATCATAGCGATATTGTGGAGGAGAACAAGCGGAAACCCGGCCAGGGCGTGTTGACATTCACCATCTTTTGGCCCCTGGCGGCGTTGCAATCCGGTTCGGAATGTTCATGTAGGCGAACGACATTCCGCTTCCTCACCGTCTTGCGCCTTGCCAGGAACCAAAATCCGGCAAATGTCAACACGCCCTACGAACAGGTGGCGAAGAAGGATTCGAATTCCCCTTCGGTGAACAGGGGATCGACCGAACCCTGCCACCGGCCGTGAAAGGCTTCCAGCAGGCGTTCGGCGGGGGTGATGCGGTTTTCCACGCTTTCGAAGAGGGAGTCGAGGTAGATGGCTTCGTTGCAGCCCTGGGCGTTGCGACGATCCTGGCGGTGCAGGCTTTTGCGGGCGATTTCGAGAATGCGATGGGCCAGGGGGTTGGCGGTGGCCAGACGTCCCGGCACCGGGGTGTTCAGGCCCAGGGTGGGGGCTTGCCGGTGAAAGGCGGCCCGTTCGGCGGGACTCCAGCGGGCCACCAGTTCCCAGGCCTCTCCCAGGGCCTGGTCGTCGTAGAGCAGCCCTTTCCAGAGGGCGGGCAGGGCGCACAGGGTGGCGGAGTTGCCGGCGTCGGCTCCCCGCATCTCCAGGTAGTGTTTGAGGCGCACGTCGGGAAAGAGGGTGGAGAGGTGGGTGCGCCAGTCGTCGAGGGTGGGATATTCGCCGGGCAGGGCGGGCAGGCGTCCGTCAAGAAAGGCCTGGAAGGGAGCGCCGCCGCAGTCGCGATATTGGCCCTGCCGGACCACGAAAAGCATGGGCACCTGCAGGGCCCAGGCGGTATAGCGGGCGAAGCCGAACCCCTCCTCGAAAAGAAAGGGCAGCCAGCCGCAACGGTCCGGATCGGTGTGCTGCCAGATGTGGCCGCGGGTACTGAGGTACCCGGTGGGTTGACCGTTCAGCAGGGGGGAGTTGGCGAAAAGGGCCGTGACCAGGGGTTGCAGGGCCATGGAGAGGCGGAATTTGGCCACCATGTCGGCTTCGGAGGAGAAGTCGAGGTTGGCTTGCACCGTGGCGGTGCGCAACATCATGTCGAGGCCCAGCTCTCCCCGGGTGGGCAGATAGCGTCGCATCAGGGCGTAACGGCCTTTCGGCATCCAGGGAATGGCCTCCCGGGGCCATTTGGGCTGGACGCCCACCCCCAGAAAAGCCACTCCCATCTGACGGCATACCGCGCCCAACTGGTCCAGGTGGGTGTTGATCTCGTGCTGGGTTTGATGAATGGTGTCGAGGGGGGCTCCCGAGAGTTCGAGCTGGCCACCCGGCTCCAGGGTGATGGCCGCTTCTCCCTGACGCAAGGCGATGGGTCGTCCCTCTTCCAGCACCTCTTCCCAGCCGAATTCGGCGGCCATGGTTTGCAGAATCTGACGCACTCCGCCTTCGCCCTCGTAAGGGATCGGGGAGAGGTCGTGACGCCGGAAACCGAATTTCTCGTGTTCCGTGCCGATACGCCAGCGGGCAGAGGGGCGACAGCCCTCCTCCAGCCAGGCGATCAGAGGTGCTTCGTGGGTGACGGGGGCGGAAGATGGCCTCATGGCGCGAAAATAGCTTAAAAGAGTAAAAATAGGGCAAAGGACTGAACCGGTTCCAGCCTTCGAATCGGGCATGATACTCGCGATATTGCGACAGCGCACCCCCCCAGCCGTTGCATTGCCACCATTTTCTGGGAACAATGGGGCCGACACTCCCTTATTGGAGCTCGCCAGAATGCAGGAACACCAGCACGTACCTTCCGACAATCAACCCATCAAACTGTTTTTCTATCATTTTCTGGAAAATCCCGACAGTCGCCGACGGGATCTTTTCAATGTCGCCATGATGGGCGTGGTGATGTTCTCCCTGGCCACCATGGTCCTGGAGACCAATCCCGATCTGACTCCCGAGGAGGTGGAGCGATTCCATCACCTGGATTTTGGCTATTCCCTGCTCTTTCTGGTTGAATACCTGCTGCGATTCTGGGTTTGTTCCGATTTTGTGCAGGATTATCGTCAGGCCTTCGTGCGCCGGCGGCGTCGGCATCATCGGGACAACGAGACCTGGGTGCGTTTGCAGGCGACATGGGATGCGGTTCGGCCCAAGCTGCTGTGGATGCGTCGTCCCATGTCGGTGGTGGATCTGCTGAGTATTTTGCCGTTGTTCGGGCCGTTCCGTCTGTTGCGGGTCTTGCGGGTGCTGCGCATTCTCAAGCTGTTTCGTTATTCCCGGCGGTTGTCGTTTTTCACGGTGATTCTGGCGGACCGGCGGCAGGAGTTGATTTCGCTGTCGGTGGTGATGGTGTTGGTGGTGAGTATGGTGGCGTTGGCCTTCTACATCGCCGAGCACCCTTTCAACGAGAGTGTGCATCATTTTTGGCAGGCGCTTTACTGGTCGGTGATCACGGTGACCACGGTGGGGTATGGCGACATCACGCCGGTGACCCCTCTGGGGCAGGGGGTGGCCATGGTTGGCGTGATCATGGGCATGTCGGTACCGGTCTTCATGACCTCCATTCTGGTGACGGCCCTTACGGAACGGATCTTGTTATTGAAGGAGCAGCGCATGGAGCGGGTGATCGAGCGATTGCGGGGGCATATCATCGTCTGTGGTCTGGACCCGTTGGGTTGGGCGGTATGCCAGACGTTGAAGCTGGAGGGGCGGAAGTTCGCCTGTATCGACGAGCGGCAGGAGCGGGTGGAAGCGGCCATGCGGGAGGGTTGGGCGGCCATTCACGGGGATGTCACCCAGGAGGAGGCGTGGGAGCGGCTGGGTTTGGGGCGGGCTTCCTGTGTGATCAGCGCCATTGGGGACGAGGCGACGAATGTCTATCTGATTCTCATCGTGCGGGAGCATCGTCCGGACTGTTTCGTGGTGGCTTGCGGCATCAGTCCCGATTCGGAGAAGCGGCTGCTCAAGGTGGGGGCCAACCGGGTCATTTCGCCGTTCCGCACCGGGGGGGCGCAGATGGCCTATACGGCGTTGCGGCCCAAGGCGCTGCATTTTCTGGATCTGGTGTTGAAGCGCGATTTGGTGGAGCTGGAGATGGAGGAGTTGATCATTCCGCCGGGATCCGTCATGGCGGGCAAGCCGTTGTCGGAGTCCAATCTGCGGCGGGATTTCGACATCATCGTGGTGGGCATCGTGCCGGCGGACGGGGAGTTGATCTTCAACCCCAAGGCGGACACGTTGTTGAATACGGGGGACTGTCTCATTTGTCTGGGGCATCAGGATGATCTGGACCGTTTGATGAGTATGTTGTCAGGGCGGAGGTTTTGAGATCCGGATATCTTTCAGTCATACGGGGGTCCGGGGGGGATTATCCCCCCCGGCGGGGTTCGGGGCAGCGCCCCGAGGTGTTGCCGTTGCGGTCCGCTGCCGTTGCGGTCCGCTGCCGCCAATGAAATCCCGAAAGCCGCCACTTCGCACCGAACGGATTTATCGCAGCGGACCGCGGGGGGGCAAGGGGGGGTCTCATCCCCCCATCCGTTGACGTTCGCCGTTGACGTTCGTCGTGAGGCTCGATGCGGAGGGTTGGCCTTGCTTCTCGTCGTGGGGCGGGTTCAAGGAGGGGGGGATGAGGCCCCCCCTTGCCCCCCCGCGGTCCGCTGCGTTTCTCAAGATCGTATTTGGAATCGGCTTGTTGCGTTTTCATTGGCTGCAGCGGACCGCAACGGCCACGTCAACACCTCGGGGCGCTGCCCCGAACCCCGCCGGGGGGGATAATCCCCCCCGGACCCCGGTATGAATGGAAAAACAAGGTGAGCGCGTTGCGCTTTCATTGGCTGCAGCGGACCGCAACGGCCACGTCAACACCTCGGGGCGCTGCCCCGAACCCCGCCGGGGGGGATAATCCCCCCCGGACCCCGGTATGAATGGAAAAACAAGGTGAGCGCAGTTTGAAGTTATCCTATGACACCTTCGGCAACCGGCTCAACGCGGCGGCGATGGCCTCTTCCGGATAGTCGAAGTCCTGCAGCTTCCCGGCAAAGAAGGCATCGTAGGCCGCCATGTCGAAATGGCCGTGACCCGACAGGGTGAAGAGAATCACCTTGGACTCCTTCCTCTCCCGACAGGCTTCCGCCTCCTCCACCACGGCCCGAATGGCATGACACGCCTCCGGCGCGGGAATGATGCCTTCGGTGCGGGCAAACAACAATCCCGCCTGGAAAGTGGCCAACTGCTGCACCGCCCGTGCCTCCACCACCCCTTCGTGAACCAGTTGCGACACCAGCGCCGAATCCCCGTGATAACGCAACCCCCCGGCATGAATGCCCGGCGGCATGAAATCATGGCCCAGAGTGTACATCAGCATCATCGGCGTCAGCCCCGCCGAATCGCCGAAATCATAGGCATAATGACCCCGGGTCAGCGTGGGACAGGAGGCGGGCTCCACCGCCAGCAGACGCACCCGCTTGCCGTGGGCTTTGTCCGCCAGAAAAGGAAAGGCGGTGCCGCCGAAATTCGAGCCTCCCCCACACGAGGCGATGACCACATCGGGATACTCGTCCACCATGTTCAACTGCTTCTTGGCTTCCAGCCCGATCACCGTCTGGTGCAGCAACACATGGTTGAGAACCGACCCCAGGCAATAGTTGGTGTCCGGACGGCTGGCCGCCTCTTCCACCGCTTCCGAAATGGCCAGTCCCAGAGAACCGGGATTGTCGGCATCGGCCAGCAGGGCGGCGCGTCCCGAGTTGGTCATGTTCGACGGGCTGGCGAAGACCTCCGCGCCCCAGCTTTGCATCATGGAACGGCGGAAGGGCTTTTGCTGATAGCTGACCTTCACCATGTAAACCCGCACTTCCAACCCGAACATGCGGCCTGCCAAAGCGATGGAGGAGCCCCATTGCCCGGCGCCCGTCTCCGTGGTCAGGCGGCGGATGCCCGCTTCGCGGTTGTAATAGGCCTGCGCTACCGCCGTATTGGGTTTGTGGGATCCGGCGGGACTGACCCCTTCGTATTTGTAATAGATGCGGGCCGGCGTGTTCAGCGCCTCTTCCAGACGCCAGGCCCGATGCAGCGGAGTGGGACGCCACAGACTCAGGGCGCCGCGAACCTCCTCGGGAATCGGTATCCATCGCTCGGTGGCCATCTCCTGTTCGATCAGAGCCGGTGGGAATATCGCCGCCAAAGCCTCCTGTCCCAGAGGCTTGCCATCCGGTCCCAGGGGAGGGGCCGGGACGTTGGGCATGTCCGACACCACATTGTACCAATGGGTGGGAATATCCTCTTCCGATAACAAAATGCGGGTGCGTTCCATCGGAGGCGACTCCATCTGCAAAAGGGCTGGTTTGTTCAATGGGGACGAGTGTATCGCCCATGGTAACGAGGACGGATGCGCTTGACGAGCGGAAAAGAGGCGGAATCCCGAATATCGGCAAGTCCGAGGGAGTTGCAATATGCCACGAAGCCAAGCGGGTAGTATATTTTAAATCCTTTTCCTTTCAATATGTTATCCTTTAGAAAGTAAAAAAGGAAAATGTTCTATACTTTGACTTTTCCTGTTTTGTTACTTTAAATCATGATGAACCATTGCGTCACCATAATGCAATTGGTATTTTCCGTTAAGGCGCACCGATTCCGGTAGAGAAATGATTGAAAATTTCCCCTCGACGGTGAACAATGGCGGGGCGTAGCGAGGGAAGTTTCACTCCTGCCTTCAAGGAAGAGGACATGCGCATTCTGGTCGCGGATGACGAACTCGACAATCGACTGCTTTTGGAGCGCATACTCGGTCCTCTCGGCCACTGCGATTTCGTCGCCGACGGGCAGGAAGCCACGGAAGCCTTTCAGTTCGCGCTGGAGGAGGGCCACCCCTACCGTCTGGTCTGTCTCGATTTCCAAATGCCTGCCATGAACGGACGCGAAGCCTTGCAATGCATGCGTGAGCAGGAGACGGAATTCGGTCTGACGTCGAATCAACTCTCTTCCATCTTTCTGGTTACCGGGTCGGATCTGGGTGATTTGTCGGTGGAGGGTCTCTTTTCCCAGGGCTGTACCGATTTTCTGAGCAAGCCGGTTACCCGGCAGGAGATGCTGGACAAACTCCGAACCCATCACCTCGTGACCTGATTCCGTCATCCGAGGGAGTTGCAAAACTCCCGAGATCCTGTGGGTATATGTCTTTGATCTTTTGACTTTCAATATTTTATCTTTTAAGTATCAAAAAAAGGAAATGTTCTATCCTTTGACTTTCCGTAACGATTCAGAACCCTGCGTAGCGTAGCGTGACCGTATCAACAATCAAAGGACAAGTCCCTGCGCCCCCTGGATCCCATGGGGTTTGAACGTCAACAGCGAAAGGAGAAGCAATGGTTCAAAACGATCTAAATAAATGATAAATGAAAAAGTCAAAGGATAGAACATTTCCTTTTTTTTGATATTTATAAGATAAAATATTGAAAGTCAAAAAATTTAATATTACCCACCCTTCGGAAAAGAGGAAAGATGGCTTCCATTCTGCTCGTCGAAGACTCGAAAAGCTTCGCCTCCTTTCTGACCAAACAGATCGAATCCCGGCTGAATATTCAGGTCGAGCTGGCGCGTACCCTGGCTGAAACGAAAATTATCGTAGGCCAGAGCCCGGAACGTTTTTTCCTGAGCATTCTCGATCTGAACCTGCCCGACGCCCCCAATGGTGAGGTGGTCGATTTCGTGCGGGTGCGCAAAATTCCCAGCATTGTCCTGACGGGAGAGTACAAAAAGGAGTTGCGGGATCAGATTATCTCCCGTGGTGTGCTAGACTACTTCATTAAAGATAATATAAGTGTAGTCGATTCGGTGCTGTTTTTCGTGCAACGCCTGGTGAAAAATCGCCAAAGCCATGTGCTGGTGGTGGACGACTCCCGGAGTTTCCGTTCCATGCTGGTGGGGTTTCTGCGCGAGTATGGTTTCACCGTGCTGGAAGCTGCCGACGGGGAACAGGCGTTGAGCATACTGGATGCCCATCCGGTACGTCTGGTGCTGACGGACTACCAGATGCCCAACATGGACGGTTTTCAACTGACCAAACGCATCCGGGCCAAGTTTCCGCGGGATCATGTGGCGGTGATCGGTCTCTCCTCCCAGGGTTCCACCGATCTGGCGGCGCAGTTCATCAAGGCGGGGGCCAACGATTTTCTCACCAAGCCCTTTCAGAACGAGGAGCTGTTCTGCCGGGTTTCGCAGAATATCGCCATCATCGAATCCCACGAGGATCTGGAACAGCAGGTTCAGGAGCGTACCAGGCGTCTGGCGGAGACGCTGGAGCGCTTGAAAAGCCGGGAGAACTATCTGCAATCGATTTTGGAGACGGCGCTGGACGGTATCGTCTCCACCGATGCCGAGGGCAGGGTGATCCACTTCAATCCGGCGGCGGAGAGGCTTTTCGGCTTCAAAAAGGCGCAACTCCTGCAGCAACAGATTTCCAAGATCATCATTCCCGAGGAGTATCGAGAGAGGCACTGCACCGGTTTGCAGGCTTACGCCGCGTTGCCGGCGGAGCAGCGCCCCCGCTTGCACCGGCGCATCGAGTATCCCGGTCTGCGTGCCGACGGGGCCCGTATCGATCTGGAAATCGCCCTGACCGCTGCCGAAACCGAGGGCAACCTCTTTTTCACGGCGTTCATCCACGATGTCACCGAACGCAAACAGTTGGTGAAGTCTCTGGAAGAGACGCTGGCGGTGGCGGAGTCGGCCAACCGCGCCAAAAGCGAGTTTCTGGCCAACATGAGCCACGAGATTCGCACGCCGATGAACGCCATCATCGGCATGACCGATCTGGTGCTTTCCAGCGAATTGAACGACGAGCAGCGGGAGAATCTGGAGATCGTGCAGCGCAGCTCCCAGTCGTTGCTGGAGCTGATCAACAGCATTCTCGACCTTTCCAAGATCGAAGCGGGACGTCTGAAGCTGGAACGCATTCCGTTCGATCTGTTGGGACGCATGGAGACGGCGTGCGAAACCCTGGCGGTGAAGGCGCATCAACAGGATCTGGAGCTGATCTGCCAGGTGCATCCCGACCTGCCGGAGACGTTGGTGGGCGATCCGTTGCGCCTGAATCAGGTGGTGATCAACCTGCTCAACAACGCCATCAAGTTCACCAAAAACGGGGAGATCACCTTGTCGGTGAGCATGGAGCCTGCGCCGGAGCATCCGGAGGAGGGGCAGCAGCAGTTGCGGTTTTCGGTGCGGGATACCGGCATCGGCATTCCGGTGGATCGACTGGCCCAGGTTTTCGAACGCTTCACCCAGGTGGATGGTTCCACGACGCGCAAATTCGGCGGCACCGGGCTGGGGTTGACCATCAGCCGGCATCTGGTGGAGATGATGGGAGGCCGCATCTGGGTGGAATCGGAAGTGGGTCGGGGCAGTGTTTTTCACTTCACCAGTTCTTTCCCGGTGGGCAAGCGGCACAAGACCGATCTGCAGGGATCTCTCGAAGAACGCAGCGAGCGGCCCCGGGAGACGCCGCTTGGCGGGGTGCGCGTTCTGGTGGCCACTCTCAACGCATCGTTGCGTGCGCATCTGGTCGATGTGGTGGCTTATTTTGGAGGCGAGGCGCAACAGGCCGGCGATGCGGCAACCTTGACGGCGCTTCTGGAATCGGCTCGGGAGAAGCCTTTCGACGTGGTGGTGATGGATCATGTTTTCGTCGAGGGGGAGGGGCGGCTGCCGGAGGGGTTCGCTGCTCATCCGGGCTGGCGGAGGAAGGGCTTGCTTTTGTTGCCGGCTTCCCGGCGTTTCGAGGATTTGAGGCCGACGATCGCTTTCGAGGAGGTTGCGGGTTTGCGCAAGCCGCCCCGGCGTTTTCAGGTGTTGCGCATGATCAACAAGCTGTTGGGGCGGCTGCCGGAGGAGAAGGCGGCCGAACCGGTTCCGGCGCCGTCGGTGGTGGTGGCCAATCCGTTGGATATTCTGCTGGTGGAAGACAACGAGAACAACCAGAGGCTGGCCGTCAGCATTCTGGAACGGTGCGGGCATCGCATCACTGTGGCCAACAATGGGCGGGAGGGATTGGAACGGCTGGCGACGATGCCTTTCTGCGACGTGATCATCATGGATTTGCAGATGCCGGAGATGGGGGGCTACGAGGCGACCCAGCAGATTCGGCAGAATACCGGGCTGGGGGACAAACAGCAGGTTCACATCATCGCCTGTACGGCGCATGCTTACGAAGCGGAACGGCAACGTTGTCTGGACGAGGGCATGAACGATTTTCTGCGCAAGCCTTATCGTCCCCAGGAGTTGTTGGAATTGTTGCAACCGCTCATGGTACGCAAGGCGGCGGCGCGTCCTGCGATGGTGCGCACGGGTCCGGTCAAGAGTCCGCTGGTGGCGGTGAACGATCCTCCCGAGGTGCTTGCCGCCAATCGGAGCCGTTTTCTGGAGGAGGGTGGTGCGCAGTTGGAGATGTTGCGGAAGGTGTTGGAGAATCGGGATCCCACGGCGGCTCGCAAGCTGGCGGAGGGATTGCAGGAGATGGCTGTCAAGGTGGGGGCGCAGCGGGTCAAGGTGCGAGCCATGTTTTTGGGGCGCAAGGCGGAGATGAAGATTTGGGACGAGGCTCAAAATCTGTTTGCGGAGTTGCAAAACGAGTATGTCCAGGCGGTCGAGGCGATGAAGGGCGAATGATTTTCTTTGACTTTTAATATTTATCTTTTAAAAATCAAAAAAAGAAAATGTTCTATCCTTTGACTCTGTCTTGTCTGTTGATTTTATATAATAAAAAACCAAAACGTCGAAGCCATTTTCACGGGCAATCCGCTCTTGTCTTCAGCCAATCAAACGGACGATTGGCTGAAGACAAGACCAATGGCGGGCTCGCTCTTGGGCCATCCTTTTCGGCAAAAGGCCGCCGAAAAGGATGGCCATGAGCTGGGCGAGCCTGAAAGAATAGAGGATAGAACATTTTCTTTTTTTGATACTTAAAGAAAAATATTGAACGTCAAAAAATAGAACATTTTCTTTTTTTGATACTTAAAGAAAAATATTGAACGTCAAAAAATAGAACATTTTCTTTTTTTGATACTTAAAGAAAAAATATTGAACGTCAAAAAAATTGGCGTTGTCTGAAAATCCCCGGTTTCCGAAAACTCGGAAACCCGGGTGAAACGGCAAATCAGGGACCCTCAACCTGTTTGACCAAACGAAAACCTAAATAAGAATATCGCACCCCCGGATCAAACCAGAAACGCGAAGAAGATCGCAGATAAGTCGAATTGTCGAACCACCCCCCTCCACGCCGAACCCGAATGGAACCAAACGTCGGACCCTTCGGATCCGCCGCCGGGCTGTTCGAATAGTACCGGGCATCATACAAATCAGATACCCACTCCCAAACATTGCCCAACATATCATACAAACCCCAGGCATTGGGCAGCAACTGCCCCACCGCATGACTCTCCCCACCCGAGTTGCTCTTGAACCAGGCGTATTTTTCCATGCCGTCACTACTGTCCCCCCAGTGACGGGTGGTGTCCGTTCCAGCACGAGCCGCATATTCCCATTCCGCTTCCGTGGGCAAACGATAACTACCCGTGTTCTCCTTGGTGTTCAATCGACGAATGAACTCCTGCACATCCATCCAGTTGACCTGCTCCACCGGCTGGCTGCGCCCCTTGTTCGAACTGGGATTGGTGCCCATCAAAGCCACCCACTGGCTTTGGGTCACTTCATACTTGCCCATGAAAAACGGCTGAGTGATGGTAACCTGATGAGGAGGTTGTTCGTCCCGACTGGCCTCGGCATCAAAATTCTTGTCCGATCCCATGGTGAAAAATCCGGCAGGCAAGCGGATAAAAGTCATGCCGATGGTGTTGGTGTAACTTGGAAGTTCCTCATCCCCGCTGGCCAGCGCCGGGTAGAGGAGAAGAAGCGCGACAGCCAGTTTGAAACCATTTGCCTTGCGTTGCGTCATACGTTGCTCCATGCAGTTTGAAGGTGTCCAAATATTATTTGGTATGCCCTGTGCTTGACAATGAGAATACCGATAAACAAAATAACATCGCAATAAAAATATCAGGACAAATAAAAAGGTAATAAGATCGTCACCCGTTTGTCAAAAAGGGTGGCGATGCAGGCAGCGGATCCGGCGGGAAGAGGGGGTGAAACAGAGGCTTTCAGCTCATCGGGACTTCAGACGACTGTCCACATGGCAGATATGATAGGAAAACCAGTTTTCCAGGAAGGAGAGCAGATCCAGGGAGAGGGTCAGACTCTCCACCTCCCCGGATTCGATATGACCGGAGAGACGTTGCTGCAAAATGCGGTGCTGGCTTTTGTGAAACTCCCGATCGGGATGGTTCGTCTGGTCCATGAGGGCCTCTTCTTCACGGAAATGCTTCAATAACAAGGTATTGAGTTCCTTGAAGAGGGCCAGACGTCCGGCCTGATCCTGACTGCGGGTCAGGGCGAGATACAATTGATTGACCAAAGAGTAGATGCGTTGATGCGCCGCATCGATGTCGGCATGGCCGATGGCCAGATCGGCACTCCACCGCATGGCGGGCAGATCCAGCGGAGGGATGTCGAGTTGCAGATAGAGGGTATCCACGGCGTTGAAAAAGAGGCGGCGTTGTTGGTGAAAGGCCTCGACAAGCTGCACCGCCTGGTCCCGACGATTATCCCGCAAAGCGGCGAGGCCTTGAAGGGCCAGTTCGTAAGCGGATTTGAGTTCCTGAATCACGGGGCGGGTTTGCTGGGCGTCGAGGGGGCAGCGGTTCAGCCATAAGCCGGGATAACTCTCTTCCCAGGAGAGGTTTTCCTGCCGGGGTATGTTGCCGTGAAAGGCTTTGGCCAGCCGTCCCCCCAGAATCAGCAGGGGCTCCTTCATGCGTTTGATGTCGAACGGTTCCTGGAAGGGCGGCAAACGGGGTTTCCAGGCCAGCAGGTGATCGTTGATCTCCCTGGCGAAGGTGCTTGATGCCTGGAACTGACTGATGGAGCCGTGCAGAAAACCGCTCAGGCGCAAAGAACGCACCAGTGATTCCCGGGTGGTGGTGGCCAGTTGGTGCGTAGCCCGGGTCGAAGCCAGAGTGGCCAGGGAAGAGCGGCGTCCCTCCTCGATGTGGGAGCGGATGGTTTCGGCGGCGCTGGCGGCGGCCTCGGCCTGGCCGGCGGCGGTTCGGGTGAGATGCGCCGCCTGATCCGCGTCACGGTGTACCCGGGTGGCGGCCTCTTCGAGACCACGGGTGTTGTGGGTGATGCTGGCCAACACGGTTTGAACCTGGGAGAGGGATTCGTTGACCCGATGAATGGCGAGCAGACGCTGTTCCATGGCCGAGGAGATCTGCCGGTTGAAACCCAGCAGGATGGACATGGTCTCCGAGGTGGTGCGGGAAGAGGTATTGGCCTGTTTGACCTCTTCCTGAATGTCGCCGATTTTGGAAATGATCTCCTGGGTGGCGGTAGCGGTCTGGCTGGCCAATTGTTTGATCTCTCCCGCCACCACCGCGAATCCGCGTCCGGCGCTGCCGGCGCCGGCGGCCTCGATGGCGGCGTTCAGAGCCAGCATGTTGGTTTGGGCGGCGATATCGGTGATCGCTTCCACCATGGCGCCGATGTCTCGCGCCAGGCCTGCCAGACGCTCCATGACCGTTTCGTTTTCCATCGTGGCGGCGTGGGCGCGAAGAGAGGCCTGATCCGCCCGGGTGGTGATGGCGCGCACCTGTTCGATGGCGCGGATCATCTCCTGCATGGTTTGCATCACCCCGCTGGAGAAGGCTTCCACCTCCGCCAGATTGCGATGCACCACGGAGATGGTTCGCGACATCTCCTCGCTGCCGTTCACCATGGCGGCCATGGCTCCGTGCGCCACGGAGGTGGTTTCGCTGACGGCGGTGGTCTCTTGCACGATGGCGCCGGCCTGGGCCGAAATGGCCTCCACATAGCCGTTCAGAACACTCATCTGTTCGCTGATGTTGGCGACTTCCCCAAGCAGGCGATCATTTTCGCTTTGAATGTTCCGGGAGAGGCTGGCCAGGTCGGTGGAGTCCTTGCTCAGGAACCGGTGTACCTGGACGATATCGCAGACCAGCGCCGTGACGTTGCCGGCATGGAGGGCCATGGCGCGGGCGCTGTTTTCGACGAGATGGGCCAGACGCGGCAGGAGTTCCTCGATTGGAGCGGTATCGGTGCGTTGGGGTTCACAACGCTGTTGGACGAGATCTCCCAGGCGTTGCAGCCGCTCTTCGCGCCGCATGGCCGTCTTGCCGACTCCCCAGATGGTGATCAGGGCCAGGAGGACGCCGCCCGGCCAGGCGATTTCGGCGGGGGTCAGGCGGGCCAGAACGAGGACCAGGAGGACCGCGGCTCCGCCCAGCCATCCGGAAGCCGGGAGTCGTGCCCGCAAGTGCTGGGAATCGGTAAAGGGAGCCATGGTCTACCCGGGTCACGGTGACAGGAAGTGAACAATTTGCAACAATCGCGCTAAAATGGCAAGAAGACCGTGGTCCAGGGCGACATCTTGCAAGTATTACGGGGGTCCGGGGGCGATTATCCCCCCGGCGGGTTCGGGGCGGAGCCCCGAGGTGTTGACGTTGACGTAGCGGGTCGAAGCCCTGGAGGAAAGCGCACCAACCCGATCCCTCGCACGATCTTGGTAAACGCTTCAACCCGCCGCAGGGGGCCAGGGGAGGGCTTCATCCTCCCCATCTTTTTGGGAAGTGCCCATTCCGCCTTGGTTCGGGGTTGTTTCCAGAGTCATTTCCTCGTTTGAACAGCCCCGGCTGTATCGTGTCGGTACCTTTAGGATGGGGAGGATGAGTCCCTCCCCTGGTCCCTCCGGTGGGTCGATGTATTACTTTAGTTTAAAGGTGGCTCGAAACCATATATTCAACCTTTTGGCATCGACCCGCCGAAGGCTACGTCAACTCCCCGGGCTTCGCCCCGGCCCCCGCCGGTGGGATAATCCCCCCGGCCCCCCGTATTCCCTCTCGCGGAATCATTCCGGAATGAGACGATACTGCCGCAGTTTGTCCAACACCTTGTCCCGGGTGATCGGCTTGGCCAGATAATCGGAACACCCCCCTCGGAAGAAGGCCTTGACCACCTGCTCTTCGGTGTCGAGGGCGGAAACCATGAAAATGATGGTCTCCTTGCCGTCGGGGCGTCCCCCGCGCTCCATGTCGCGCATGGTTTTCAGCGCCTCCTGTCCATCCACCTCGGGCATCATGATGTCGAGGCAGATCAGATCGTAAGGCTTGTTGTCCATCATGGCCAGTTCGAAGGCCTCGATGGCCTCACGGCCATTGATGACGAAATCGCACTCTCCGTAAGGAGAGAGGATGCGTTCCAACAGAATGCGATTGTTGAGTTCATCGTCGGCAATCATGATTTTCATGCAGGAGTCTTTCTTCTCTAGCCGTACAGGTCAGTGGCAGCGGGTCCCGATGCCAGGTGATTTTCCACTTTTTGCACCATGCCGTGCAACGTTTTTGCGTGTGCGTGCAACGCCTCCGGATGGAATTTTCGGGCGGCCATGACCAGTCGGAAGGCTTCCTGCCGCAATTGGGGTGCGCCGACGGCGACAGCCAGTTCTTTCAGGCGCAGGGCCAGATGTTCCACTCCCTGGGATTCGGCATGGGCGGGAACCTGATCCAGGGCGTGCAGAATCTCCCCGGCCTTTCGGGAAAAGGTGCGGCGCGCCATGGCCATGGACGGACTTTCCTGGCCGGGGGGAGGGGAAAGAACCGGCGTATCAACCCGTTCCGGGAAGGGGGCGCCCCCCTCTTTTTCTCGGGCCAGTTGATCGACACGCTGCAGCAGCTCCTCGGGGTGATAGGGTTTGGCCAGGAAATCGCTGAAGCCCGCCTCCCGGCAGCGTTCCCGATCCTCCTGCAAGGCGCAGGCGGTGATGGCCAGCAGCGGAAAATCGCGGGGTACCCCGGCCACCTTGCCCTGCCGGATGGCGCGCACCAGCTCCAGCCCATCGACTTCCGGCATGTTGACATCCGAGAGGATGAGCTGACAACGGTGGCCGGCCAGCCACTCCAGGGCCTCACGACCGTTATCCACCACCTCGACCCGATGTCCCGCGCGGCTCAGAATGGCCAGAGCCAACTGGCGGTGATCGGGCCGATCTTCCACCAACAACAGATGGCGGCTTTCGCAGACCGTTTCTTTCCGGGAAGCGGGTTCTTCACCGGAATCGCCCAGTTTCAAGGCGGTGGCCAGAGCCTGCACCAGATGGCTGCGCAACAGGGGTTTCACCAGACGACCCCGCACGTCGAGAGCGGTGCAGAGGGGATTCCCCTCCCGCTGCTTCTCCCCCACCGGGGAGAGAAGCAGGGTGGGCTGAAAGGGTCCCAGGGCACACAGCGCCAGGGCCAGGGCTTCGTCCGCATCCTGCAGCATCGGGGCGTCCAGCAGCAGCAGATGAAAATCCCCTCCTTTCTGCCGGGCCTCCAGCAGGGTGTTGTGCAAGGCCGCTGCGCAATCCACCTCCGTCACCTCCGCACCCCAGATCCGCAAGGGGTGGCACAGCAGATGACGCGCCGTGGCGTGGCGTTCCGCGACCAACATGCGGTATCCCGCCAGAACGATCATCTCCGGAGACTGGTTTTCGACCGTTTCGGGAGATCCCAGAAGCGCGGTGAAATGAAAGCGGCTGCCTTCGCCCACGGTGCTTTCCACCCACATGGCGCCCTTCATGTGGACCGCCAGTTGCCGGGAGATGGTCAGACCGAGACCGGTGCCGCCGTAGCGTCGACTGATGGAGTGATCGGCCTGGGAAAAGCTGTCGAAGACCGCGTCGAGCCGGTTGGCGGGAATGCCGATACCGGTATCGCAAACGGTGAAATGCAGCAGGGCTTTGTGTGCAACCGCTTTCTCCTGACTGGAGAGGCGAACCTCGACCAGAACGTGGCCCGTGTCGGTGAACTTGATGGCGTTGCCCACCAGGTTGACCAGAATCTGGCGCAGGCGCAACGGATCCCCGGTCAGCAGCCTCGGCACCTCGGGGGAAACATCCAGCAGCAGCTCCAATCCCTTCTGGTGAGCCTTGACCGCCAGGGTCAGACAAACCTGTTCCATGACCTCCTGCAGGGAGAATTCGACATCTTCCAGCTCCAGCCGGCCCGCCTCGATCTTGGAGAGGTCCAGAATGCTGTTGATCAGGGAGAGCAGCGCCTCCGAAGCCTGTTGCACCACCAGCAGATAATGGCGTTGTTCGGCGTCCAGTTCCGAATCGAGAACCAGATCGGTCATGCCGATGATGGCGTTCATCGGAGAGCGGATTTCATGGCTCATGGTGGCCAGAAAAGCGCTTTTGGCCCGATTGGCCGCTTCCGCGAGCTCTTTCTGGTGTTGGGAATGCGCTTCCGCGAGCTGACTGGCCAGCAGGGCCTCCATTTGCTGGCTGATCTTGCGATTGGATTCGAGCAGATCCCGGCGCATGGTTTCAAGGGCGGCTCCCAGCATGCCCAGTTCATCACCGCGCTGCAGAATGATGGGTTGTTCCATCTCCCCTTGTCCCAGGCGGCCTGCCTGCCGGGTCAGGGCCAGAATGGGCCGGATCAGACTGTTGGCGGCGGTGATGGCCAGGATCATGCCCAGACTGATCAGGCCGGCAATCAGAAAAAGGGCCACCCGCACGCTGTGTTCCTCACCTTCGTGGTGGATGGCCATCATGCGGTTGCTCAGGGTCTGCACCTGTTCGTTCAGTCGCTCCAGGGTGAAATGGATGCGCACGCCGCCGATAAGCTGCCCGCCCATGAGGATCGGCATGACGATTTCCAGGTGCTGCTCTTTCCGCACGGTCGGAGCGGACGAGGTCGCCAGAGAAGTGACGGCTTCGGGAGTCAGAATCGGCTTGCCGTAATCGGGCAGGGTGCGGTTGCCGTCATGCAGGAGTTTTCCTTCCGGATCCACCACCTGAACCAGACGGACATCGGGTTGACGCAGGGCCTCTTCCAGAAGCTGACCGATAGCCTCCATGTCGAGCCGGTAGACGGGGTTGACCAACAGGTTGGCCAGCAGCCGGGTGAAGAACTCCCCTTTTTGGCGCAACTCGCTTTCGAGAAGCGGTGCGACCACCTCCCGTCCGGCGTGGGTCTCCTGTTGGACGGCGGCGCGGAACTGGTGCAGCAGCAGGCCTCCGAGGGTGGCGGAAACCAGAACGATGGCTCCCAGTATGACCAGAATGTAGCGGTTACGCAGATTCATGGCTGCCCCTGAGGGATGGGAGTTCGCTTCAGCAGGGCCCGCGCCTTCGAGAGAAGCTCTTTCTGCTCATCCGAAATGGTTGCGAAGCCGCTGGTTTGTTGATAGGCCTCCAAAGCCAGGCGTCCCTCCGGGTCGGCGGGGGCGTTCAGGAGAATCTCCCGCAAGCGGTCCCGGAGGCGGGCATCCAGTGCGGGGGATACCAGCTCCAGGGCGCGAGGCACGGGTTGGGAGACGTGGAACATTTTCAGCCGGTCCCGCAAGACGGGGGGGACGGACTGAGGCGTTTCCCAGTCCAGATTGCTGAACGCGGCCGCGTCGGCGAGACCGCGCACCACCCAGGTCGCCTGATTGAGGGGTGTGCCGGCGAAGAGGTAGCCGGTTTTGGCAGGCGGCACGGCTTGTTCCGGCTGCTGCAGGGGAAAAAGCGCCAGACCCGCTTCGACCGCCAGTGCGCTCGGCAGATGAAAGGAGGAGGTGGAATCGGTCTCGCCGAAGGCGATACGTTTCGTCCGGAGATCGGCCAGCGAAGAGAGGGGCTCCTCGGCGCGACTGACGAAGACGGTCTTGTAGAGAGAAACGCCCTGTTTATGGCGCAGCAGGAAGGGTTCGGCCAACCCGTCGGCTTCGAGGGAGAAGGCGGCGTGGATGGTGGCATTGCACCAGTCCACTTCGCCGGCGGCCAGCTTCCGGCTGAGTTCGGTCAGGTTCCGGGCCACCACCACTTCCCCCCGGCGGATGCCGAGGTCGGCCATGCGATCAGCCACGTAAGCGACCAGGGGAGCCAGTTGGGCATGGTACTTAAGGGGGTTGTTGCCGATTTGGGCCACCACCAGCCGGGCGGAACGGGGCAGGACGGTTTCCGGAATCTCGGCTTTTGCTCCGTTGGAGTGGACCAGGAGCATGAGGAGACAACAAACGAGTCGCACGGCGTGCGGCAGGACGCGAAGTCGTCGCATTTCCCTCCCCCGTTGTGGTGCATTTCCTTGCGGCGCGACACGGCAATTATGACGATTTCACCTGAAAAGTGCCAGAAGATTAGCGGGTGCTTCCCAAAAAGTCCGTAGTGAGTACCGCTTCAGGGTACCGGATACTTCTCCGCAAGATAGCCCAACCGGGAACGGGGCATGCGGAGGGGAACATTCCCTTGCAGGGACCGGTGTATTCCTCTGACGACACGATTGCGGGCATCCGGTTCTTGACGAAACGGAACACCGATGCCACTCGAAAAATGCCGCATTATGGTATATACCAAAGCTTCAAGCCGGACACGCATGGCATGGATTTGTCCCGGGACGCGCCATGGCAGGCGGATAAGCTGTTGATCGCAGGAAGCGGGGAGGAGTTTCTTGGATACTTTACTGAAAATTCTGGAAGAATATGGTTATTGGGTGCTTTTCATCGGCACCTTTCTGGAAGGAGAGACCATTCTGTTGGTAGCGGGCTATGCCGCAAGCCTCGGTTGGCTCTCTCTGCCCCTGTGCATCCTCTCCGCGTTTGGCGGCACCTTTTCCGGAGACCAGCTCTACTTTTTCCTGGGCCGTCGTTTCGGGCGCAAGCTCATGCCCAACCGCTCGCGACAATGGCGTCGTCGTATTACCTTGGTGTTGTATCTGCTCAACAAGTACGATACCTGGTTCATCCTCTCCTTTCGCTTCGTCTACGGGGTGCGCAACGTCACACCCTTCGCCGTCGGCATGAGCCGGGTGCCCACCTATCGCTTTTTCCTGCTCAATTTTCTGGCGGCGGCGGTTTGGGCCATCAGCTTCGGCACGGCGGGATACTGGTTCGGTCGCAGCATCGAACAATTCATCGGCGAAGCCGAACATGCTCAGATGTATGTACTTGGTATCTTTGTTGGTATCGGTGTTTTGATTTGGGCTATCCAGAAGTGGCGTGGATATCGTAAAGATCGTGAGGAAGAGGAGCAGGAGAAAAAACGGCCTCGTGCGCCGTCACCGCTTTGAATTTCAAGGATACGAGGGGCCGTTTCTCCTGCGCATCGTCGCATACCGGCATCCTTGACACTCGGAAAGAACCGGAGGGGTTCTCCTCCGAAGCGGCTCGAACGGGTGAAGGACATGAATGGATCGGGTGGGTCCGATCGCTCCGGATTTCAAGGGAGCGCTCCTTCCGAGGTACAATGGATTTTTTTTGCCACCAAAGCCCCCAAGCCTTCTTCGTTGCGCCGGGCGTTGCCCATGCGTCTGGCGGGGCAGGATCCGGTGGTGGTGGTCAACACGCCGTTCAGTGTTTTGAAACATCGTCGTCTTCCGGCTTTTTCCTCCCGTGTGCAGCGCTTGGAGTCGTTTCCTGCGGCTTGGCTCTATACCCCCCTCTATTTTCCCGAACGGTTGCCGGTGGCCGGGGCTTTTGCCGGCGCGTTGAACCGGCATCTGTTGTTACGGGAGCTCAATGCCTTGCTGGGACCGGTACGGGGCAGGCGGAACGTGCTTTTCGACATGCCTGTGCAGTGTTCCCTGCTCAATCGTCTGCAGGCGACCCAGCAGGCTTATCTGGCCATTGACGACCATACGGTGACGTTGGAGGGCGATGTCATTCCGGGGGAGTTGGAGCTGGAGAGGCGTCTTCTGGCGGGGGTGGATCATGTGGTCTGCGTCAGTGAGACGTTGGCGGGGCGTTTGTTGATGCGGATGAGGCAGAGCGTTCCCATTGCGGTTCTGGGCAATGGTTATGACGAGTATCTCTTTGATCCCGATCGTGACTGGCCGGAACCGGAGGAGTTGGCGGCGATTCCCCGACCGCGGATTCTTGTGGCGGGGCATCTTTCCGGGCGGTTGGATTGGGAGGGGATTCGGGCGGCGAGTTGTCTGTTACCGGAGTGGCAGTGGGTTTTTCTGGGAGGTTTGTCGCCGGATCTGGATGGAGAGGTGAAGGCGTGGTTGCAACCGGGTTCGGGAATGCCGTGGCATGTTCTGGCGCCGGTGGCGTTGCAGCGGGTTCCGGCGTTTATGCGGCATTGTCAGGCGGGGGGGGTGCCGTATCGGCTCAATGCTTTCACCATGGCCAGTGATCCCTTGAAGGGGGTGGAGTATCTGGCCATGGGTCTGCCGGTGTTGGCGACGCGGGTGCCGTCGTTGCGGCGTTTCGAGGGGCATATCGCCTGGGTGGGGGAGGGGAGTGGGGAGGATTATGTCCGGGTGTTGGCGACGATGCGGGGGGAGGGGATGCGGTTGGCGCAGGGGCGACGGGAGGTGGTGAAGGAGGAGTCCTGGAGTGCCAAGGCGTGGCGTTTGCGGAGCCTGATGGGCTGTTGAAGATATACGGGGGTCCGGGGGGGATTATCCCCCCCGGCGGGGTTCGGGGCGGAGCCCCGAGGTGTTGCCGTGTCTGTTGCCGTGTCTGCTGCCGTGTCTGCTGCCGTGCCTGCTGCCGTGTCTGCTGCCGTGTCTGCTGCCGTGTCTGTTGCCGTGTCTGTTGCCGTTGCGGTCCGCTGCAGCCAATGGAAGCACAAAAAGCCGATTCCAAATGCGATCTTGAGAAACGCAGCGGACCGCGGGGGGGCAAGGGGGGGCCTCATCCCCCCATCCGTTGCCGTTCGCCGTTGCCGTTCGCCGTGAGGCTCGATGCGGAGGGTTGGCCCTGCTTCTCGTCGTGGGGCGGGTTCAAGGAGGGGGGGATGAGGCCCCCCCTTGCCCCCCCGCGGTCCGCTGCGATAAATCCGTTGGGTGCGGGTGGGGACTTTTGGGATTTCATTGGCTGCAGCGGACCGCAACGGCAACACCTCGGGGCTCCGCCCCGAACCCCGCCGGGGGGGATAATCCCCCCCGGACCCCCGTATGACTGAAAAGATCACCCCACCCCACCCCACCTCACCTCACCTCACCTCACCTCACCCCATCCCACCTCACCTCACCTCATTCCACAGCCCGCGCAACTCCCGCCGATGCGCCCGCCATCCCGGATCCGCCCCATCCAACCACCGTTGAAACCCGGGACCATGGTTCAAATGAACCAAATGGGCCAACTCATGCAGCAGCACCGCATCCGACAATCGTCGCGGCAACTGAATCAAACGCCAGTTGAGACTGACAGTGCCCCGAGAAGAACAACTCCCCCAACGACTGCGTTGATCCCGGACCTGCACCCGCTGCGGCTCCAAACCATGCTTCCGGGCCAGAAAAAAGAGCCGCGCCGGCAAATACCGCCGTGCCCGATCCTTCAACCAGACTTCCGTGTCAGACCCGCCTTGAGGTACCGAACGCCCCAAATAAGTCAATACCGGCGGAGATCGGGTTTCCAGCTCGGGCAGCGCAGCCAACCGCCCCAAAATCCACTCGGTCTGACTGGCCAGAAAGCCTTGCGCCCGCAACAGGGAACAACGCATCGGCAGCCGCAGTTCCACCTCTCCGGCAGCAGTCACCACAACAGCCATACGCTGCCGGCGCGGATGACGACACAAGCGGTACGAAATAACGCCTCTATCCGTTTCGAGCCGATTGTCCACAGCGGAATCCCTTGGCAAAAGATACGGGGGTCCGAAGGGGATAATCCCCCCCCGAACCCCGTATTCACCGAACAGATGATCAGCCCAAGCCGAAATAGCGCCGTACCTCCCCCGTCAACTCCTCGGCCATGGGATCCTTTTCCAACCACTTCTCCGCCGCCAGGTCATAAGAAAACCAGGCATAATCCCCCGTCGCATCCTGGGATGCACCATCCACCGTGCGACGCTTCCGGGTCAACACATTGACCACCTCCAGCCCCGGCGTGTAACCCACTCCACTCTCCCCTGCCTTGCCGGGCAGTCGCGCATAACAGGCATCCCGGCGCGAAAAGGTGCTGGACGATACCATGGCCCAGGTCAACGGATCGAAAAACTCCCGCGCCCGAATCTGCTGAAACTTCATGGCAATATGCGCACACACCCGCCGCACGTCGCCCGTGGGAAAGACGGCCCGCAACGTCTTGAAATCCTCGCAGCTACAGGTCTGAGTCACCGGATTGAGTTCGTAAATAGCACCGGGCTCACCCCCCAAACTGCGAGCCTGATAAACCTTGTCGAACTTCTCCGGCAGGGCGGGCAAGGGAAACGGCTGACACGGCGGATAACGCCAACGCTTCCCGGAAGATTCCCCATTCCCCACCAGAACCGGTTCGGACGAAACCGAATGAGGCGTCACCCGGCAAGAAGGCGCTTCCACAGCTTCGTCGACAATGGTTACCGGAGTCGGGTCCGGCGCGGGACCTTCGAAACGGGTGACTGGTAATGCCACTTCCTTCAGTGTAGAACTCTCGCGGCGGGGAGCGCTGCGGGCAGGGGAGCGGCTCTTGCCCAACTCCTGCAACAACATCCAAAACATGCCTCCGATCAGGCCGATCAAGCCCAGGATTCCCATCAAATTGGTCGCGGTCATGCTTCTCCCTCGTGCTGAAGGCATACGTCCGCCCGGCCTTTGACTGGCGGTGAGGTTCACGGGATGATTATCAGGGATCCCATTCTACTTGCAGACAGGCCAGGTTTCCATATTTGATAATCTTTATAGGTTATAAAAAAATTCGATAGAAAAAATGTAAAAATTGATTGCCATTGTCCCAGCGGAAGGAAGATGATGCGAGGTTATCCTCGAACCCGCATTTGACGGTCAGTGATGAATCCATGAGCAATCGTCTAAAAAAAGTGCAAAAGACAGCCGGATTGCTCGGTGAAAAAACCCGTGCCTGTCTGGATATTGCCGCCACGCTGTTTGTGGTATTGGATTGTCGTGGGCGCATTGCTTTTCTCAACCAGCGGTTTTGTCGTTTGCTGGGCTGGCAGCGGAAGAGGCTGTCCGGGCGGGACTGGTTCGAGACGGTTGTTCCCGTTGATCAGCGCCAGGCGGCGCGACACTTTTTCGACCAATTGAACCGTGACGGTTCCGAAGAGATCGTTCAACACGAAAACACGGTGATGACTCGCGATGGCCGGGAATGTCTGATCATCTGGCACACCTCCCTGTTGAAGGATGAAGCGGGCCGATGCCTGGGTTTCCTCCACGCGGGTGAGGATGTTACGGAGCAGAGAAGATCGCAACGGGAGTTGCTGGCCCATCGGGAGAGCATGTTGCGCGCCCAGTCCCTGGCGCGGTTCGCCAACTGGGAGATGGATCTGCAGAACGGGACCATGTTCTGGTCCGACGAGATGTTCCGCATTTTCGGCCTGGATCGTTCGGCCGGGCAGGTGGTCACCACCCGCCATTTTTTACAGGCGGTGCATACCGGGGATCGTTTTCGGGTGCTGCGGGCCTTGGTGCGGGCGCGACATCGGTGTGAACCGTTTTCCCTCAACCATCGGGTTGTCCGTCCGGACGGCCAGGAACGGGTCGTCCGTCAGTGGGGGGAGGTGGTTTGCACGGAGGAGGGGGCCAAACACCTGGTGGGTGTGGTGCATGACATCACCGAGGAGTGGGTGGCGCGGGAACAGTTGCGCATTGCCACCCGCACCTTCGAGGATGCCATGACCCTGATGGACAACCAGTGGCGGGTCATTGAAAAAATTCTTGAAAGTACGCTGGAAGGGGTGATGGTGATGAATGCCGAGGGAGAGATTCTCTCGGTGAATGCTGCTTTTACCTCTATGACGGGGATGGAAAGCTCCGAAGTTATAGGATGCAAGGCGGAGGCGTTGCGGATCAGTTCGGATCATGTCGATGCTTTTCGCCTGGGCTGGAGGGGAATGCTGCAGAGCGGAGAGTGGCGTGGAGAGTTGTGGAATCGCCGGCGCAATGGGGAGATCTATCCCGAACAATATGCCATGACGGCAGTGAACAACCCCTCCGGGGAACTTTTCCGGGTGGTGGCCATTTTCCATGATCTCTCCGAGGCCAAACGCACCGAGGAGGAGTTGCGCTATCGACTCAATTACGACCCGCTCACCGGATTGCCCAATCGCCATCTCTTCAGGGAGCGTTTGCAGCATGCCATTCATCAGGCTCATCGCAGCCGGGGTCAGGTGGCGGTGGTCATGTTCGACCTGGATTTGTTCAAAAATGTCAACGACAGCTTGGGGTTGGCCAGTGGCGATCGTCTGATCCAGGAGGTGGCCCGTCGTACTCGGGACAGTTTGAGGGAAGGGGATACGGCCTGTCGTTTGGGTGGTGATGAATTTGCTATCATCCTGGAGGGTTTGCAACAGACCCGGGATGCGATGAATGTCATTCAAAAACTTTTCCAAGTTATAGAAGAACCTTTTCATTTGGGTGACCATGACCTCTATGTGACTGTCAGCATGGGGATCACCATTTTTCCCGGAGATGGCAACGACGTGGATACCCTGATCCGCAATGTGGATCTGGCCACCAACCGGGCCAAGGATGCGGGTCGCAACAACTTTCAGTTTTACACCGAAGCCATGGATCAGAAGGCCGCCCGTCGCATGCGGCTGGAGGCGGATCTGCGCAAGGGATTGGAGCGGGAGGAGTTTGTTCTCTATTACCAGCCGAAGGTCGATGTCGAGTTGGATCGTATTACCGGCATGGAGGCGTTGATTCGCTGGCGCCAGGCGGATGGCACCATGGTCTCTCCGGGAGAGTTCATTCCGGTTGCCGAAGAGACGGGATTGATCGTGCCGATGGGATTGTGGACCATCGAGACGGCGTGTCGGCAGGTCAAGGTGTGGAATGATGCCGGCTTGGGACCGTTTGTAATGGCGGTGAATCTGTCGGTGCGTCAGTTTCGCCAGAAGGATTTGGTGGAACAGGTACAGCAGGTATTGGAAAAGACCGGGTTGGAGGCCAGGTATCTGAATCTGGAGATCACCGAAAGTCTGATGATGGAGGATTTGGATCGGGCGATGGCCATTTTGGAGCAGTTGACGGCTTTGGGTTTAACGCTTTCCATGGATGATTTCGGCACGGGATATTCGTCGTTGAGTACGTTGAAGCGGTTTCCGATCAATGCGCTCAAGATTGACCAGTCGTTTGTGAGGGATTTGAGCATCGATTCCAATGATGCCTCGATTGTGGCGGCCATTATTTCCATGGCTCACAATCTGGGTCTGAAAGTGGTTGCCGAGGGGGTGGAGACGCTGGAGCATCTGAATTATCTGCGGACCCAGCTTTGTGACGAGATTCAGGGCTATTATTACAGTCGGCCCCAGCCGGCGGAGAAGCTGGAAGCGTTGTTGCGGGATCCCCGTTCCTTGGGGGAGGGGTGAAGGTGGCCTTTTCGGACCACTTCGATCCGGTTTCCGCCCATTATGCCCGGCATCGGCCCACTTATCCGGCGGAGTTGTTCACCTGGCTGGCTTCCCTGTGCCGGGAGCATCGCCAGGCCTGGGATTGCGGCGCGGGTTCCGGACAGGCTTCCCTGGCTTTGACGGCCCATTTCGAGCGGGTATTGGCCACGGATGCCAGTGCCGGCCAGATCGGAAAGGCCATGCGGCATCCGGGCATCGTCTATCGGGTGGCTCCTGCGGAAGAGAGCGGTCTGGAAACGGCGAGCTGTGATCTGGTGATTGTGGCCCAGGCGCTGCACTGGTTCGATCCGGAGCGGTTTTACGCCGAGGTTAAACGGGTGTTGAAGCCGGGTGGGGTGATTGCCGTCTGGTGTTACGGCATTCTCCGGGTGGCGGGTGAAGAGGTGGGGCGCGAGGTGGAGCGCTTTTATCACCGGGTGGTGGGGCCTTATTGGCCGCCGGAGAGACATCATGTGGAGACGGGGTATCGGGAGCTGCCGTTTCCCTTTGATCCGATCGGGGAGGTTCCCGAGTTCTGCATGGCGCAGTCGTGGTGTTTGGCGGAATTGATGGGCTATTTGCGCAGTTGGTCGGCGACCGGGGCCTGTCTCAAGGCCACGGGACAGGATCCGGTGGTGGCGCTGGAGCAGCGGTTGGCCACGATGTGGGGGGAGGGGGAACGCAGGGTGAGCTGGCCCTTGATGGTGAAGGCGGGGCTGAATACTCGAAAGTTGCCATCTGTTCAGGTAGATGGGGGTTCGGAGGGGATTATCCCCCCCGACGGATCCAGGGCAGCACCCTGGGACTCTTCCTTTTGCCGTTGAAACGAATATGCGCTGTGCAGGATCCTGAACAGCGGTAATATTTTTAAAGGGAAAGGCAAGGAAAAACCCTGAGGGGGCAGCAGAGCTCCCCCTCAGACTCCCCCAACCCTTTTTATTAATTAAAAGGATTTATTGAAAGTCAAAGGGTAACAATTCAGATATACGGGGGTTCGGGGGGGATTATCCCCCCCGACGGGTCCAGGGCAGCGCCCTGGGACTTTTCCTTTCGCCGTTGACACAATCATGCCGCACTGTTCAGGGGTCTGAATGGTTACGCCAAAGGAAATATTATAAAGTCAACGGATTGGTGTCTCACTTCCCCGCCAACACCACCCGATTCCTCCCCCCGTTCTTCGCCTCGTACAACGCCCGATCCGCCGCATCATTCAACGCCGTCGCCGTCTGCTGCCCCGGAAACGCCGCCACCCCACAGGAAAACGTCCGCGTGAAAACCGTCTCCTCGAACTGATGCTGAATCGTCGAAAACGCCTCCCGCAACGTATCCATCACCCCCAAGGCCGTTTCACCATCCGTCTCCGGAAAAATAACCGCAAACTCCTCCCCGCCATACCGCCCTACGATATCCGTGGAACGCACCCGCTGCCGCAACAATCGGGAAAGACTCCGAATCACCCGATCCCCCGTGGGATGCCCATAGGTGTCGTTAACCGACTTGAACTTGTCGATATCGACCATGGCCATCGCCAACGGCTTGCCCAACCGTTGCGCCCGCCCGACCGCCAAAGCCAACTGCTCCTTGGTGCGCGTGTGATTATAAAGACCCGTCAAACTGTCCTTGATCATGAACCCCTGCAAAATCCGCGACCGCCTGACCCGCGTCAATACCGACCGAACCAGATGATCCGGCTGAATCGGCTTGGTCAGAAAATCATCCCCTCCCGTGGCCATGGCGCTGAGTTGCTTATCCAGGTTCTTTTCACCCGACAGAAAAACGATCGGCATGCCAACAAAAACAGGCTGCTGCCGAATGACCCGCGCCAGTTCCAATCCGGTACACTGCGGCATGTAGAGATCCATCAAAGCCAGATCCGGCCGGAATTCGTGCAGATGTTCCAACACATCCAAAGGATTGTTGACCACCTTGGTCTGCATGCCCCCCTCTTCCAGAATATTGGCCAAATGCTGGGCCAAGGCCCTGGAATCGTCCACCACCAGAATGCGATAGGGCTCCTCGTGCAGCGGATGCACCAGCTCATCCAACGTGTCCACCAAACGGGTGATGTCCACCGGTTTTTCGAAAAGCGTCACCCCCCCGGCCCGAACCACGTTCAACCGGGTCTCCAGATCGCCCTGCCGGGTGATGAAAATGACTGGGGGTAGATTTTCCCGTTCTTCCCGAAAACGCCGCCAGTAAAGCGCACCATCGCCATCCGGCATGGCCACGTTGAGAATCACCACTCCCGGCGAAACCACTTCCAGACGGCGCAGCAGAATATCGAGCGTGGTGCATGTTTCCACCCGATAGCCGTAACAGGCCAACTGCTGCCCGAGTGTTTTGCTCCAAAGCGCGTCGGGCTCTGCCAGTAATATCAGCGCTGCCTCACGAGGTGGTGTTTTCTGACTCTCCTCAGCCTCCTCGACCATGATCGGTGCGGGGCCCGTCCGCAAATCCAGGGCGATCTGCTCCACCAGATGCTGTAACGCCTGGGAAACGGCGTTCCGTCCCGTCTGATCCGGAACCTCACCGCGCAAACACCAGGTGGCGATGAGATTCTCCATCACCCGGGCCTTTTCGCCTACCCTGGGGAAACCGAAGGTGGCCCCCGATCCGGCCAGGGAATGCACCATGCGATGCAGCGTGTCGAAGCGCTCCTTTTGCCAGGAGTCCGGTTGCAGCCCGGTCCAGATCTCCTGAATCTTGCGCAATCGCGCCGGTAACTCGCCCGCCCAGTTGCGACAGGCCAGGTTGAGTTTTTCCATCAGGGCCGGTGGGAGACTTTTTTCAGACATGTGTTTCACTTGTCCTGTTTCGTGCTATCTTTATCACCAGGTCGCTACTATTCCCCATGCCCTTTCGAAAGCACATGGATTCGAGCCGCCCCAAGATTCTACTGGTGGATGACAATCCGGGCAACCTTCGCATCCTCGCGGAGACCCTGCGCCACGATTATACCATCGTGGTGGCCCGGGATGGAGAAACCGCCCTGCAACTGGCCCGGGAATCCAATCCTCCGGATGTCATTCTGCTGGATGTCATGATGCCCGGCATGGATGGTTTCGAGGTTTGTCTCCGCCTTAAGTCGGATCCGATAACCTGGAGTATTCCGGTGCTGTTTGTCACGGCGTTGGCGGAAACCGAGGCGGAAGTCAGAGGATTGACCGTCGGAGCCGTCGATTTTATCACCAAACCGATTGTGCCCCGCCTGGTCAAGGCTCGTGTCCGCAGCCAGGTGGAACTCAAACGGCACAAGGACCATCTGGAAGAACTGGTCGAGCAACGCACCCGGGAAATCGCCATCACCCAGGAAGCCACCATCCACGCCCTGGCCTCCCTGGCGGAAACCCGTGATCCCGAAACCGGAGGACACATCCGTCGTACCCAGCATTATGTTCGTATCCTCGCTTCGGTCCTGCAACGACACCCCCGCTTCCGGGACACCCTGACGGACACCATGGTGGACATGCTGTTCAAATCCGCACCCCTCCACGACATGGGCAAAGTGGGCATCCCCGACCAGATTCTGCTCAAACCCGGCAAACTGACGGCGGAAGAGTTCGAGCGCATGAAGGATCATACCCTTCTGGGCTACAAAACCCTGGAAGCCGCTCAACGCAGCCTGGGATCCACCTCCTTTCTCCATCTCGCCAGCGAAATTGCCTTCACCCATCACGAAAAATGGGACGGCGCCGGCTATCCCCGAGGCCTGGCAGGAGACGCCATTCCGATCTCCGGACGCCTCATGGCTCTGGCCGATGTCTTCGACGCCCTCATCAGTTGCCGGGTCTATAAATCGGCTTTTTCCCATCCGGAGGCCGAAAGAATCATTCGAGAAAACCGCAATACCCATTTTGACCCGGATGTGGTGGACGCTTTCAATGCCCGGGTGGAGGACTTCCGGCAGACGGCGCTGGACTTCGCCGACCCGGAGACGGATCCCTCACGCTGACCTTCTTTCACCATACCTGTTCGACCGGCAGAAGAATTGCTACAATTCGCCGCAACGGGGGAAGGCTTCTTATTTACCCCGGGAAAGAGATCCTGGAACCCGGGGGGGGGATCGGGACACAAGGGCCATGGCCCAAGTCGGTTTGACGGTACATACCTATACAATGAAACGCTTTCTGTTGCATGTCGGCCTGGGACTGCTCCTGGTTACCCTGGGTGATGCCGTATTGGTGCATCTGGAGATCGATCCGTTCGCCCATTTGTCGGACCAATGGCTGCGTCAGAAGATGGATCGCCATTGGGGTAACCTCTTTCTGCTCTCCATTCTGGTGGGATTGGGCTATCTGATCTACCTGTCGGGCCACTTCCGCCGCCTTGCCATGCGTCTGGACGAACAAAGCTCCACCCTGGAGACCCTGCACCATCGCACCGAACTGATTTTGAACGCGGCGGCGGAAGGCATTTACGGAGTCGATCAGTACGGCAACACCACCTTCGTCAATCAAGCCGCCATCCGCATGACGGGTTGGACCCGGGACGATCTGATCGGGCACCATCAGCATGAAATTCTGCACCATTCCCATCGGGACGGTTCTCCCTATCCCAAGGAGGAGTGTCAGATTTATGCCTCCATTCACACCGGAAAACCGCGTCAAACGGATCGGGATTGTTTTTGGCGGAAAGATGGCAGCAGCTTTCCGGTGGATTATACCAGCTCGCCGATCATGGAAAATGGCGTGCCGACCGGAGCGGTGGTGGTTTTTCGCGACATCTCCCGCCGACGGGAGGAGGAGCGTCGGGAGCTGCGCAGTCAGGCTTCCCGGCTGGCCATCACCGCGTTGCTGGAGACGGGTCTGGAGCCATTGACCCTCAGCCGGCAGTTGGAAGTGGCGCTGGACATCGTGCTTTCCGTCTCCTGGCTGGCGGTGGAATACAAGGGATCCATCTTTCTGGTGGACCCCCAGACCGGGGATCTGGTCATCGCCAGTCAGCGGGGTCTGCACCGCCATCTGCTCACGGCCTGCGCCCGCATTCCGCCGGGATACTGTTTGTGCGGTCGGGCGGCGGAAACCCGGGAACTGGTCTTCGCCAACGCCCTGGACCATCGCCACGATGTCACCTTTCAGGGCATCAGCGAACACGGCCACTACTGCATTCCCCTGCTTTCCAACCAGCGACTGCTGGGGGTACTCAACCTGTATGTGCCCCACAATCATCAGCAAACCTCGGAGGAGGTGGCCTTTCTCTCCACCATTGCCATCACCCTGGCGGGCATCATCGAGCGGCGTCAGATGGAACAGCGCCTGCGGGAGGCGGAGGAGAAGCTGCGTTTCATGGCCCATCACGATCCCCTGACGGGTTTGCCCAATCGGGTACTCTTCCTGGAGTTGCTGGAACGCACCCTGGCCCGCGCCCAACGGGAGCAGAAAACGCTTGCGGTGTTGTTCATGGATCTGGACCGCTTCAAACAGGTCAACGACTCTCTGGGCCACGATATCGGCGATATGCTGTTGCGGGAGGTCTCCCGGCGCATTCGCAGTTGCCTGCGCGATGCCGACACCCTGGCGCGGTTGGGTGGGGACGAGTTCGTTCTGCTGCTCTCGGTGGTGACGGACGGGGACGCGGTGGCCCTGGTGGCCCGCAAGATCATCGATGCCCTCAACGAACCCTTCGAGCTGAAAGGCAATACCTGCCGCATCGGATCTTCCGTGGGGGCGGCGCTTTTTCCCAAGAGCGGCCATACGCCGGAGGAACTGGTCAAGAAGGCCGATATGGCCATGTATGCCGTCAAAAAGCGGGGTCGCAACGACTTCCAGATGTATGAAGAGGGCATGGAAGAGCGGTTGGACAACGCCTCCTGATGTTCAGGCCCGACCCCGATGGCAGTGTTACCGTAATTCTTTGACTTTCAATATGTTATCCTTCAAGTATCAAAAAAAGGCAATGTTCTGTCCTTTGACTTTATGATTTATATCTGTTCAGATATACGTAGTGGATTACTCCCCTCAGACGGGTCCAGGGCAGCACCCTGGGACTTTTCCATACGCCGTTGACACCATCATGCGGCGCAAAGTCAAAGGATAGAACATTTCCTTTTTTTGATACTTAGAGGATAACATATTGAAAGTCGAAAGATAAATTACAGGGAAGCCTGATTCGACATCCTTGCCCGGCGGGCGTGGTAGGCTTTGAGAAAGCGCAACGTCCAGACATAGCCGACCCAGCCGCTGAACAGGGCCCAGGGCAGGGAACCCACCACCATGGGAAAGCCGAAGTGATGCCAAAGCTGGGTCATCTGGTCCAGCATCACCTGCCACCAGCTTGTTTCCGCGCCACCTTCCCGAAAGACTTCCCCGAAGAGATTGCGAAAGGCCTCGAAGTCCATGTTGGGGTTGTCCCACTCGCCCAGCATGAAGCGTCCGGTGACCAGAAACAGGTAGTAGAGGGGGGCGGCGGTGGCGGGGTTGGTGATCCAGGTCCAGGCGAAGGCCAGGGGGAAGTTGAAATCCCACTCTTTGCGCAAGGTGCGGGAGATGGCCCAGATGGCGGCCACCATGGGCAGTTGGAAGCCGATGGAGGGGGTGAAGTTGACCACCAGGCCCCAGAAGGAGGCCCGGGCTTGATATTCCGGGGGGTGGGGGGAACGAACCATGGGGCGCATGATGCGTTTCCACCATTGAATGCGTGCGTAGCGCCAAGTCCAGTGCGGTTTTTCCATGGGATCCGATCGTTTTCGAGCATTCGTGGGCCGGGGGGAGCATTATCCTCCTTGAGGGTGTTTGGGGCAACGCCTCACCTGTTGGGGGAGGTGTGGCAATGCTCCTGCAGCCAAGCGGAAATATATTTTAATCATTTGACTTTCAATATGTTATCTTTTAAGTATCAATAAAAGGAAATGTTCTATCCTTTGACTTTTTATTTTTCATTCATTTATACCGTGTCCATTTTGGAATGCGTAATTTTTCTATAACTATTCAGGATCCCGCGCAGCGCGATATGACGAAGTCAACGGCGAAAGGAAAAGTCCCAGGGCGCTGCCCTGGACCCGTTGGGGGGGGGTAATCCCCTCCAAACCCCCGTATACTTGAACAGATACAGAAAAATTATGTATTCCAAAGTAGACACGGTATACGTATCCAAAAAAGGAAATGTTCTGTCCTTTGCCCCATCCGTTTCCGTCCAGCCCCCCGACCAGATGGCCCCTCGGGGGCTGGGGAGAAATAGGAGGAGTGAATGGTCACGAAAAGTCAAAGGACAGAACATTTCCTTTTTTTGATATTTAAAAGATAACATATTGAAAGTCAAAAGATTGTGGCATAAAAAAACCCGGATCTTCGCAGATCCGGGTGGTGTCGTCTCCCTCTGGGGGAGCTGGACGGGTTCCGAAGGGGACAAATGCATTCGTCGCAGTGGGCTTCCAGAGCTCGTTCGTTTAGTGTCGATTGAGTAGATCAGTTTCTTGGAGCCTGCAACCAGAGCACCGTTCCTCGGTTTGTTTATTATGTAGCAAGTGCCGGGCCAATAATTGAATATTGATTTATCCCATTGTTATCATTACAGAAACATTTTCTGCCGCGCGGTGTGTCAACCAGCCTTCGGCAAAAAGTGCCAACAAAGCCTCAATCCGTTGACGCTCCGCCACGCAGGTAGACGCCAATTTTCTGATCTTCCCGGGCGATGTGGTTGACCAGCCAGTCGAAAAGCAGCGACTGCAGGCGGAACAGCAGATAGGCCTCCCGATGATCCGATCCGGCCATTTCGTCCCGGAGACGCTGGAAGTCGACGGTGAAGGCGCGATGTTTGGCGCGATGCAGAGCCATGGCGGGATAGCCCCATTTCTCCATCAACGTCTCTTCTTCACTGAAATGGTTGAGGGTGTAATCCATCAGGAAGTTCATGGATTCGAGCAGAACCTCCCGGGTATGACGGGAATGGAGAGCCGCTTCCACCCGAGAGGCCATTTCCATGATCTGACGGTGTTGGCTATCGATATTTTCCACCCCGATGGCCAGTTCCGGGGTCCAGAGCATGGCTCGACCGGCGGATCCCCCGTTGGGAAGACGCCCTTCCTTGAGATAGGTGGCGATGCGTTCCAGATAGATCTTGGCCACCGGATCCCGTCCGCCATGGGTTTGGCAGGTCAGGAAGAGGTCGTGGGCCGCGGTCAGTTCGCCGAGATGGAAGAGGGCCACCGCCTCCTCGAACTGGGTGCGGGTGATCTGTTTCTCGTGCCGGAGGGAGTCGACATCGGTATCGAAGACTTCGTAAACCAGCACCGGCATCTGCCGTCCCCGTGGTCGGAGATAGTCGATCAGGCGCATGGAGAAGCGTTCCGGATGCTGCAGGTGGAAACGGGTTTCGTGGGTGATCAGCAGGCGTGTTTCGTACTGATTGGTCAGGCCTTCCATGCGGGAGGCGATGTTGACCACGTCGCCGATCACGGTGTTTTCCATGCGTTCCCGACCGCCGATGGTACCCAGCATCACCCGGCCGGTATTGAGACCGATGCCCATGCGCAGGGGCAGTTTCTGGTAGTGGATGCGTTCCAGATTGTATCGGTCCACCTCCTGGCACATGGCCAGGGCCGCCTGGACCGCTTCATCGGGCGAGGCAGGGAAGAGGGCCATGATGGCGTCCCCGATGAACTTGTCGATGACGCCGCCGTGTTGTTGAATCGGCGGTTCCATGCGTTTCAGGTAGCCGTTGATGAAGAGAAAGACCTCGTGAGGGGTCATCACCTCGCAAAGGGAGGTGAAGCCGCGGATATCGGAGAAGAGGACCGTCATCGAGGCTTCGATGCTGTCGCCGAGGGCCACGCCGGTGATGTCCGGCTTGCCAAGCAGTTCGATGAAGCGGTGGGGCACGAAACGGTCGGCGGCGTTGTGCAGGGCTTGCAGACGCTCCTGGGCCTCCTTGCGGGCGGTGATGTCGATGACCACGCCGGTGAAGAGCCGACCCTGGGGCAGGGGCACCTCGCTGACCGAGAGTTCGATGGGAAAGAGGGTGCCGTCCTTGCGTTTGCCCAACAGCTCCCGGCCGTTGCCCAGGATGCGCTTCACCCCGGTTTCCCGATAGCGGTCCAGGTAGCCGTCGTGGTTTTCGGCATCGGGGGAGGGCATCAACAGGTTGACGTTTTTGCCGTAAACCTCTTGTGCGCCATAGCCGAACATCTTTTCCGCCGCCAGATTGAAGGATTCGATCAATCCGGCTTCGTTGATGACGATGATGCCGTGAACGGCGGTTTCCAGAATGGAGCGGATGCGGGCTTCGCTCTGCATCAGCTTCTGTTGTTTGGCCATCACCTTTCCGGTGTTGGATTTCATCCAGGTGATCAAGGTTTTCAGCAGGTTGACGGCGGCGGTGCCGTCAAGGCGCATCAGGGACCAGAGATCCTCCTCGGTGATTTCCAGCACCCGTGAAGGTTCCACCACGATGACGAAGGCCGAGGGGCGGGAGCGTTCCAGCAGGGAGCTTTCGCCGACGGCGCCGCCGGGTTCGATGTAGCGTTCGGGGGGCTCGCGGCGGTCGAAATGGATGGCGAGGCGTCCGGAGAGCAGAACGAACAGGCGATGATTGTCGTGGTCCGGTGAGAGAAGCACCTGGCCACCGGCAAGTTCGGTGACGCGCGAACCCCGTAATCCCTTGCGGATCACTTTGAGATTCATCCCGCGAAACAATTCAACCTGTTCCAGTTCCTTATGACTGACCATGGCAGCCCACCTCCTGGGGTAAGGTTACCCTCTTCCGCAACAATAGGCAACCTGGGCTCTGTTGCGCGGCAAAACGGGTGGGATTGGTAACGACGGGGGTCCGCCGGTCCCCCGTCGTTACAAGCGATTGCCCGGCACCGAAACCGGTATTGTATCCCGACGGCAATTGCGGCACAGTATATCGACTGGAAAATAGATAAAGTTCCACTTCCAAAGAACGACGCGGGTGGATGGCATGGAGAAACTCCATAAAATTGCGGTATCCCAAGGCATCTACTGGGTGGAGGCCCCGTTGGCCGATCTGCGCATTTTGTGCGGATGTCCCGCCGACAGCGTCAAGCATCTGATCAAGCGGGGTCTCATCCTGCAGAAGGAGAAGCAGGGGGTGCCGTGCGAAAGCGGGCCCAACGCCATTCTGCTCTCCGACACCATGTTGCAGAACGGGGATTTCGCCAATTTGAGTGAGTTTCCCGTGCTGCAGATGCTCTACAAACAGGGCATGATTCTGCCGGGGCATCCCAACAATACCGGGGCCAAGCCGCTGCTCATCGGGTTGCCGCAGCAGGTCAACGCCCAGTTGCAATACATCTATCGCGGCAATTACGGGCTGGTTTCCCTGGAGGAGCTGATGCAGGCCGGGCTCTCCCGGGAGGCGGCGCAGGAGCAAATGCGTCTCAAGCTGCGTTTTGCCTTCGGGCGCATTCGTCCCTCCCAGGAGCTGCTCGACACCTGTCTGGTGGAGCAGACGGAGGTGGAAATCCGCAACGGTCTTTTCATCCGGCGCACCGCCACCAACCACTACGTCTTCCGCTTTCAGGAGGAGGAGGTGGCGGTGGATCTCAATCTCTCCCCGCGGGAGCAGTACGAAACCCCCTATCCGCTGGTGCATCAGCGTCTGGTGCGGGACTACTTCTCTATTATTCACTCCGGGGAGGGGGATGGTTGGGATGTCAATCGTCCCGCCATGTCAAGCATTCTGGTTTTTCAAGGCCGCATCTTCCTGGTGGATGCGGGTCCCAATCTGGCGCAGAATCTCACGGCGTTGGGGGTGGGGCTTGATGAAGTGGAGGGCATTTTCCACACCCATGCCCATGATGACCACTTTGCCGGCATCACCACTCTCATGCAGGCGGGTCATCGCATCCGTTATTTCGCCACGCCGCTGGTGCGGGCCTCGACGGAGAAGAAGATTGCCGCGCTCCTTTCCATGGAGGAGGAGCGTTTTCGGGATTTCTTCGACATTTGTGATTTGACCTTCGATGTGTGGAATGACATCGAAGGGGTGGAGGTCAAGCCTATCTTCTCGCCTCATCCGGTGGAGACCTCCATCTTTCTGTTTCGCACCCTGTGGGCCAATGGTTACAAGACCTATGCCCATTTTGCCGATATCGTTCCGTTGGATTTGTTGCGGGGCATGATCACGGCGGACACTTCTGTTCCGGGGGTGAGTCGGGAGTTTTACAATCGGGTGGAGGAGGCCTATCTGACGCCCGCCGATTTGAAGAAGATCGACATTGGCGGGGGGTTGATTCACGGGCAGGCCAAGGATTTCCGGCAGGATGCCTCGGGCAAGATTTTGTTGGCGCATGTGGCGCGGCCGTTGACTTCCGAGGAGAAGGAGATCGGCTCTTCGGCGCCGTATGGCACCTCCGACATTCTCATCGTGGGCAAGTCCGATTTCACGCGCCGTGGGGCTTTCGAGCATTTGCGCATCTATTTTCCGGACATGCCGGTGCATCAGGTGCGCATTCTGCTCAACAACGATCTGGAGGAGTTCAATCCGGGCAGCATCATTTTGCGGGAGGGCACTCGGGCGGGCAATGTGTTGTTGATTCTGGGTGGGGTGGTGGAGCGCATCATCTCCCGGGACAATGTGCAGAGTCGGCTGTCGGCGGGGGCGTTGATCGGGGAGAAGTCGTGTCTGCATCATCAAATCTCGCCGGCCACCTATCGGGCGGCCAGTTATGTGCAGGTGTTGCGGATTCCCGGCAGGCTTTATCTGGAGTTGGTTCGGCTGAATGGTTTGTTGCCCAAGATCGAGGCGTTATGGGAGAAGTGGTCCTTTTTCCAGACCACGACGCTGTTTGGGGAGGGGGTTTCCTATCCGGTACTCAGTCAGATATTGGATCGGGCGCGGGTCAAGCGGTTTCGTCCGGGGGAGCGCATCACCTGTCAGGATCTGACCAGTCTCAATCTGGTGCGCAGCGGGCGGTTGCGGCGTTTGGTGGGCAGTGAGTTTCTGGATATGCTGGAACGCGGGGCCTATTTCGGGGAGGAGGGGGCGTTATTCAGTCTGCCGTGTCTGTTCCGGCTGGAGGTGGAGGAGGAGACGGAGGTTTATCAGGTGGATGGGGAGTTGCTGAAGGACATTCCCGTCATTCGCTGGAAGTTGTTCGAGTCGTATACGCGGCGCACCTTGCAGATTGTGCATGCCGGCAATGATCGGGAGGTGTTGCGTTGGCGGGAGGAGTTCAGTGTGCATGTCTTGCGCATGGACACGCAGCACAAGACCTTGGTGGAGATTGCCAACGGCATTATCGAGATGCAGCGGGCGGGGGAGATGCCGCCTTTGGAGCGGGCCTTTCAGGCGTTGATGGATTATACCCGGTATCATTTCGCGGAAGAGGAGGCGTTGATGGCGCTTTATGGATATCCGGGGTTGGCGGTGCATCGGGAGCATCATCGACGGTTGGTGGAGAGGGTGGTGGGCTATTGGGCGGTCTTGAAGGGTGGGGGAGTGGCCAAGGAGGATTTCCGCAGCTTCTTTACGGATTGGTTGGTTCATCATATTTTAGAAGAGGACCGGCAGTATGCGGCGTTCTTGAACAATAAATGTATTTATTAAGCAGTTGCCGTTCAATATGTTGCCTTTAAGTATCAAAAAAAGGAAATGTTCTGTCCTTTGACGTGGCCTTGGCCTTTGGCGGGTCGAAGCCAAAAGGAGAAGTGCCCAACTCCGCACCGTCTTCCAAACCCTGTCCCATCTTCGACCCGCCGGAGGGGGCAAGGGGAGGGCTTCATCCTCCCCATCCTTTTGGGACGTGGCCATTCCGCCGCGATTTGAGTTTGATCCGAAAGTTTTGCTTGGAACAGGCTATGGCTTATTATGGGTGGTGAGTTCAAGGAGGGGGAGGGTGAGTCCCTCCCTTTGCCCCCTCCGGCGGGTCGAAGTGTTCACCAAGGTCGTGCGGGGAATCGGGTTGCTGCGCTTTCCTTTTGGCTTCGACCCGCTCAAGGCCACGTCAACGGACAGAACATTTCCTTTTTTTGATACTTAAAGGAAACATATTGAACGGCAACGGCTCATTCCTCTTCCGGTCTGCCGGAAATCCTGGCCCAGGAGTCCTTCAAGGCCACCGTGCGATTGAACACCGGCATCTCCGGGGTTGAATCGGCATCCAGCACGAAATACCCCTCCCGCTCGAACTGATACGAAACCCCCCGCCTGGCCCCACCCAGACTCTCCTCCAAACGCGCATTCTCCAACACCTGCAACGAATCCGCATTAAGCCGGGCGGTGAAATCCTGCCCCGCCGCCAAACCCGCACCCGGATCGGCATGGGTGAACAACCGGTCATACAGGCGCACCGTCGCCGCATGGGAACGTGAGGCCGATACCCAGTGAATCACGCCCCGCACCTTGCGCCCTTCGGGATTGGCCGACAAGGTGTGCGGATCGTAGGTGCAACGCAACTCCACGATCTCCTTGGTCACCGGATCCTTGATCACCTTTTCGCAGCGAATCACATAGGCATTGCGCAGCCGAACCTCTCCACCCGGCAACAGCCGCTTGAACTGCTTGGGAGCCTCTTCGCGGAAGTCGTTGCGATCGATGTAGATCTCGCGGGTGAAGGGCAGGGTGCGCTGACCCATTTCCGGTTTTTGGGGATGAATCGGGGCCTGAATCTCTTCCACGCCTTTTTTGGGGAAGTTCTCCAGCACGATCTTCAAGGGACGCAAGACCGCCATGGCCCGAGGCGCCCGCACTTCCAGATCCTCGCGCAGGCAGCTTTCCAGCAGGGCCATCTCCACGGTTCCGGCGGATTTGGTGATGCCGATGCGTTGACAGAAGGTGCGAATGGCCTCCGGGGTGTAACCGCGACGACGCAAACCGGCGAGGGTCGGCATGCGGGGATCATCCCAGCCGCTGACGTAGCCTTCGTTGACCAGGGTGTTGAGTTTGCGTTTGGAGAGGACGGTGTATTCCATCTCCAACCGGGAGAACTCGATCTGCCGGGGGCGGCAGGGCACGGAGACGTTGGCCAGGATCCAGTCGTAGAGGGGCCGGTGGTCTTCGAACTCCAGGGTGCAGAGGGAGTGGGTGACGCCTTCGAGGGCATCGGAGATGGGGTGGGAATAGTCGTAAGTGGGATAGATGCACCAGCGATCCCCGGTCTGATGGTGGGTCAGCCGGCGAATGCGATAGAGGGCGGGATCCCGCATGTTGATGTTGGGGGAGGCCATATCGATGCGAGCGCGCAGCAGGCGGCTGCCGTCTTCGAACTCTCCGACGCGCATGCGACGGAAGAGGTCGAGGTTTTCTTCCACGGTGCGATCCCGGAAGGGGGAGGCTTGTCCCGGCTCGGTCAGGGTGCCGCGGGTGGCGCGAATCTGGTCGGCGTTGAGGTCGCAGACGTAGGCCAATCCTTTGACGATCAGCTCTTCGGCGTAGGTGTAGAGCTGTTCGAAGTAGTCGGAGGTGAAGCGCACGGGTCCGTGCCAGGCGAAGCCCAGCCAGGCGACGTCTTCCTGGATGGCGCGCACGTATTCCGGGTTTTCCTTGGCGGGGTTGGTGTCGTCGAAGCGCATGTTGCACCAGCTACCCGGGAACTCCTGGGCCACGCCGAAGTTGAGGCAGATCGATTTGGCGTGACCGATGTGGAGGTAGCCGTTGGGCTCGGGGGGGAAGCGGCTCACCACCCGGTGGTGTCGGCCTGCCAGCAGGTCGTCGCGAATGATGGAGCGGATGAAGTCGGGGGCGGTCCCAGGGGTTTTGGCGTCTTGCATGACCACGCACCTTCCATGAAAGGCAGTTCGGGTTATCCGGGTTCGACGATGTCATTGTAGCCGGATTTTCTCCGGTCTCGAAGGTTTTGCATTGCAAAGATAGCGCCGGAATGCGGATTGACGGGATCGAAGCCTGGGGGAGGGGATCCTCTGCACCTTCGTCGGGGTTTTATTATGACGAATTGACAGAAATGGCAAGTGGAATCCGTGACGATCCGGGATAAATGAACCCGTGGCCTTTCAATATTTATCTTTTAAGTATCAAAAAAAGAAAACGTTCTATCCTTTGACTTTGGAATGTATCTTTTATTAATCTTTTTAATAAATATGGATCAATCGGTCAAAATCATACTTATAATATTTTATATCGATCCTAAATAAAACCGATAGAATTCTTCAAGGGTCGTCTCCTGCTCCTGTCGATTGCCCATCGAACGATACCGTTTTCGCCACACCCGCCGGATGGTATCCGGTTGACCACTATTTATCATGCAGAACGGCTTCGGATCTCTCCCGCCTCCCGTCTTCCCAGTCCTTCGGCGATCAGGGCCACCACCAGCGTATTCAGACTGACCCCTTCCGCTTTGGCTCTGGCGGAGAGATGGGCATGCAGGGTTTTGGGAACTCTGGCCACGAATTTTCCGGAAAAGCCGCCGGACAGGGGTGCTGGTAGGGGGCGTCCCTCTTCCACAAAGAGTGTGATCAGGCCTCGCAGGGCATCCAAGCCGTTTTCAATCGCTTCCGCCGGTGTTTCGCCGTCCGAGAGGCATTCGCAGAAGTCCGGGAAGGAGATCAGGTAGCCGCCGCCTTCTTCCGGATCCAGTGGCCTGATTTCGAAGGGGTAATCTTCGGGTTTATACACGGTCAGCCCCCTTTCACGAACAGAATGAATTTTTTGATGTAGATCGGTTTGATGGGGCGCTGGGCTGGCACAGAAAGGACGGCTCCGTCTTCACGCATGAAATAACAATGGCTTGTCCCCTTGTGCCGCCAGGTGATCCCGTACTGCTGGGCCACCGTCTGCAATTGGGTGATCCTCCAGTCGGTGGGGTTGGTCTGCATGGCATCAAGGAGTTTGGCGGAGGTGTTCATGGCAGTGATGATATCGTACCTAGTACTATAAGTCAACAGAATAAAGCCGTCTCTGCGGTTTATCCCCTATCAAGCGGAGCGATGACTTAAGGTCTTTCGAGGATTTTTGTTCAGATTTCGGCTACGACCCTGAGTTTCAATCCCCTATCAAGCGGGGCGATGACTTAAGGTGTATCGGCACACTGTGGGATCCGGCCGCCTGCCCGGCAGAGTTTCAATCCCCTATCGAGCGGGGCGATGACTTAAGGCAACTGCGGAAGAATATTTCAGGCGCATGCCAAACGAAAAAAGTTTCAATCCCCTATCGAGCGGGGCGATGACTTAAGGAAGCCGAAAACGGCGTTTTGACCGGCGCGCAGGGCGCATCGTTTCAATCCCCTATCGAGCGGGGCGATGACTTAAGGATTGTAGAGTATGTTGACGAGTCAATCATTGCACTGGTTGAGTTTCAATCCCCTATCGAGCGGGGCGATGACTTAAGGAACTGGTGAAGGATTACACCTTCGCCGAGGGGGCCGGAAGTGGTTTCAATCCCCTATCGAGCGGGGCGATGACTTAAAGGCAATGGCCATGGATACAGCCAATCCGGCGGAGCGTAGGTTTCAATCCCCTATCGAGCGGGGCGATGACTTAAAGTCTGGTGCCTTCGGGCGGTCGATGGGATTGACCGTGAGGCGTTTCAATCCCCTATCGAGCGGGGCGATGACTTAAAGGCACTATGTCGAAACAACCAGCGGCGCTCGCTTTTTCTTTCTGTTTCAATCCCCTATCGAGCGGGGCGATGACTTAAAGCATCGGGTGGAGAATGTCGGGGTGGATGATGTTGGGTTGCCGTTTCAATCCCCTATCGAGCGGGGCGATGACTTAAAGATCAGGAAGTGAAGGAACTCGAAATCATCCAAGACGCTGACGTGTTTCAATCCCCTATCGAGCGGGGCGATGACTTAAAGAGTTTTGTGATAACGTAGCGAACGCTGTAAAGTTTGTGTTTTCAATCCCCTATCGAGCGGGGCGATGACTTAAAGGTGCGTCTATCGGTCCGGGATCCTGCCGGGGCATCTGGTGTTTCAATCCCCTATCAAGCGGGGTGATGACTTAAGGAGATCCGAGCCACGGTGAGTGACGCGACACCCCTCTTGACGGCTTCAATCCCCTATCAAGCGGGGCGATGACTTAAGGGATGCGCTTGTTACACCTATGAAGACACGTATGTTCGATGTGTTTCAATCCCCTATCAAGCGGGGCGATGACTTAAGGAGATGCAGCCATCACCCGGATGGACGAGGCAATCAACTGTTTCAATCCCCTATCAAGCGGGGCGATGACTTAAGGGGAAATTCGTCGCGCACTGGTCTTTATTGATGGACAACGTTTCAATCCCCTATCAAGCGGGGCGATGACTTAAGGGGAGCGTTGAGCGACCTTCTGGAAGCTTTCAAACAGTTTCAATCCCCTATCAAGCGGGGCGATGACTTAAGGCCGTTTTACACTTGGACTTCGAGACCCGCTCCGATATCGAACTGTTTCAATCCCCTATCAAGCGGGGCGATGACTTAAGGAGACCATGCTACATTTACCTGATTTTCCATCGGAAATTGACCACATTTTCGTAACCGTTTCATCTGGCATACCGTGCCCCCGGTTTTTCTGGTGAAAAGAAAGTGCGGGATTGTAAACATTCTTATTTTCCAACGGGTTGGGTCTTGTCGTAACCCCCGGTCGAAAATCGGGTTTTCGGGGTTACGACTACATCTCGATACATCGATGCTAGATATTATATATTATTTGAAAAGGATAATCAAAGGAAAAGGCCACGGACAGAACATTTTCTTTTTTTACTATTTAAAGGAAACATATTGAAGGTCAAAAGATAAAAAAATAATTTTTCTGAAAAATCCCCTGCCTGCCATTAAACCACGAATACCACCTCCTCACCAGGAGCCTCACAGGCGTTGCCCAAACGTTGCACCTTGGCCGCACAATTGGCACAAAGCGGATAAATCTGCACCGCATCGTCCGTCCCACGGATGCGCTCTTTAACCTCTTCCGCCATTCTGGCTTGAAGCTCCCCCGTCAGAACCGTTACAATCCCCTATCAAACGGAGCGATGATTAACAAACGCCTCATCCTCGTCGATATTCATCAAACCTGCGTTTCAAGTTGGTACCCACCCAACCCGAAGGTGGCATTTTTGCCCACATGCAACCACTGCCCCAGATAAAGAAACGGCCAGAAAGGTTGCAGATCACCCGTCAAAGTCCATCGACCGACGACACCGCCCAAGGCCATGGTTTGCTGCTGTCGGGCGGAACGGCGTGTCCAGTCCCGCCAGGCGAGGTTGCCATGACACGGAATCAAACCCGCCTGCCGGGACAGCTCCGAGTAATCGATCTCCGGGTCGACATCCGCATGTAGATGAGCCATCTGACCGATACGACGCATCAACCCCACCAGCAGATCCCGTGGCGTGAGGCGTCCCGGACCGAGAGGCGAACCGTCGCGCTGAATGCGGACCGGGGTGAGCAGATGCAGAGTGAGAGCCTCCTGTCCCGGCCAGGATGGCACGACAACCTGCGTGTCGTGGTCGCGCAGCAGCCCTTCCTCCCGCCGAAAAACCACCTCTTCGCCGTTCGACCTTTCCAGCACCACCTGTTGCAACTCGGCTTTGCCATCTCCCGCCCCGACACCCCGGCCAAGGGCGCGTTGCCAGGCCAATATCAGCAGGGGCAAATGGCCCAACGCCCGTCCCACCAGCACCAGATGAAACACCAACGCCTCCCCGACACCATACTCCCGCACCCCCCAGGGCGGCGGCTCGATAATGTAGGGATTGGGTGTCACCGCAAAGCCTTTTTCCCCTTCGGCCACCAGTGGGGCAGGGGTTTCGAAGATCAGGGAATAGGGGCAGGTGCGCAAAAGGCCGCAACCCGGACACTCCCTTTCCCGAGTGATACAGGCCAGCCCCCGCAGAGCCGCGCCAAACACCCCCCGCAACGCTGATCCGGCATACTCCGGCAAGCGCAACGGTGTCTCCACCCGCCACTCCAGACGGTATCGCGCCAGGGGAAGGGAATAGATCGTCATGGCCGTTTATCCCAGGCCACCAGCACCCAGCCAAAAGGTAACAGCCCCTCCCTTGCATCCTTGCCCATCTCGGAAAACAGCCAGACCGTCGAGGGCTTTTCCACCCACTGTCTATGTTGTGGCTGATGAATATGTCTTGCTCCATCGAGCGTAATGCTTTCGGACCCGCTGCCCATGCCCAGACGCAGCAAAAAAGAGTCTCCCTCTTGAAGCCTCCAGATATTTCTATCTAAAGACCTTTGAATCTTGTTGATCCATTCTTTATCTACACCCGGCAGTTTCAAACTCTCCTGCAACCGATGCAGATAATAGTCATTGCAGCGTTTCACAATCTCTTCCATGGTCGGACGCACGGCCGGTAACTTCTCGGAGCGCAGCGCACCCACATCATGCAAAATCAACTCGGCCTCTACAGCCTTTTTGGCCATTCCGGGAAGGCATTCCCTCATTTGAAAGGGCCGCTCTTTCGTATCGTCGGGCCGTTTGCTCCGATTGACGGCAAAGCAGATGAGCGGTTTGATCTTCTCGGTGGGGAATGGGGTGCTGTCGGTAATCTTTATCAGGCGCAGGGGATCGGCGTGAAAATCTCCATGAAAATTCCGTAACGTCACATCAAGCGGGGAGAGCTTTTTCCAATTGGTGCGTTGCTCCGCCAGAGCAGGCTGTTTCAACTTCTGGCCCCCATGGGCGTGATTCAGCAAGGCCGTGCGCACGGCTCCTTTCAAACTGCTGCCGGGAAGAATCGGTTGACCGGAGTGGGGGTGGTAATACCCGCGTTGGATTCCCAGAGAGTTGAGGGTCTCCTTGTTGCCGAACTCCCGCTGCGCCACTTGCCCGATACGTTCCTTGTAAGAGTCCATAATTCCTTGGGAAACGCTTACCTGATGTCTGGAAAGGGGGGCGATTTCCTTGCGCAGTTTGTGGAAAAAGGTCTGTATGCCGCGAACCACCTGGCTTCCTCCCTGTCGGGTAACCAGGTTGAGCAATTCTTGACGCCGTTCCGGCCATTGCGGCAGCGTCAAAAGGTCGCTTGGTTCGAAATAGTGCAACGTATTATTGTTGTCATCAATAACGTAGTTGGTGGGTTCGTAATCCTCCCCGCAACCGATGTGGACTGGTGAAAGGGTGGAAATCACCAGACGATGGGATTGTAAAAATCGTTCAGCCATCTTTTCCCTCCCGTCAATCCACCCGAATGCCCACTACCGGGCAGTAGCCTTGATGCACGGTATCCGCAATGACCTTCGACAGCTTGCCCTCGCCACCCAAACCCTGCCCGACGAAGCGGACATCCCGCCACACGGCGGGGGTCAGCACCGCGCCGGCACCGGCCATCAGGATCGGTTTCTTGAAGGGTTGTCCGCTCAGCGCCGGCCAATCCCCGTGACGACCGAAACGGGTGAAAAGCTCATAAAAACTGTTGGCGGCGTCGAAACCGCACCCTTGGGGGGCGCAACTTCCCAGGGTCAGCCAGGCGTTGCAGCCTTCCTGTCGGGGCAGGGGGGTGGGTTGCATGGCAGTCACCCGGTATTTGCCGAGTCCCCTCGAAGCCTCCTTGCCAAAACCCAACTGTCCGATATCGCTCAACGCGGTGTGCAGCGTCTCCTCCGGCAAGCGATCCGCATCGTGAAGCAGCCACACCTCCAGGCGGGCTCCTTCGGGAAACCAGATTTGCCGGGTGACGAACGGCGCAAACCCTTGCTCTCCCTCGCCCGTGGTTCCGCTCAGGCGATGGATGCTGTTGTGGGGCTGGGGCCGCTCGATGCGGGTTTTGTCCTTGCCCCAGATCGCCTCCTCAGTCACACAGTCCAATCCCCACTCCCGGCGGGGCAACCAGACCTGCTGACGATTTTCCTTGCTCTGAAAACCCTTCGAGGGTTTTCGGGGACGGGGAAAGTGCCCTTCGGGAAACGCATCCCCAACCACCAGAAAGGGGTCGTTGGCGGTGTATCCCCGCAGCCGCTCCACCAGCCAGGCTTCGCCCTGACGATTGCGCAACGCCCAGCAGAGTTGCCCGAAGAGGGTGTCCCCGTGCAACGGCGTGGCAAAAGCCGTCAAGGGCTCCAGGGTGATCAGCAGGGTGTTCATTTGCCGTTGTCACTCCAGGGGTTGGTCTTGTCGAGTTTCTCCTGCCACGGGGCATGCAGTTTGAATTCAACCCGGCCGTAACCGCGGGAACCCGAACCACCCAGGCTGTCCATCTCCAGCAGTTTCAAACCCTTGAAAAGGAGATCGTGCAATTCCTCCTCCTCGCCGAATCGCCGGATCACCAGGCAAAAATTGAATATCGCTCCCGCCGGAACCCGCTCCATGCTGCGGGGGTGTTCCGCCACACCGCTAACCCGGTTGATGGTGTTTTCCATCTTGGTTTCAGTCAGAGAAAGCTTTTTGTTATTAACGGATGTTACCCATTCATCCGAAAGCATGCAGTCCCGAAAGATCAAGCGGGGAAGGCCGATTTCCTGGTACACTTCATCTTTTAACTTCTCACCGGCGGAATTGCCGAACAGTTTGAGAATGGTCAGGGCATCCGGGCGGTCATCGTCCGGAAGCTGTTGAAGTTTGCCATAACTCATCGGTTTTCCGTCGAGTATCGCCTTGCCCCCAACACGCCATTCCAGCAGGCTGCGGATTTTGCCTTTCAGGCTGCTGCCCGGAATGTAGGGTCGGTTGGTGTGGGGATGTTTGATCACGGGATTGTCCGAACCGCCGATGTGCATTTCGGTGTTGCCGCTGCCGATATGCAACCCGCTGCACAGAAGGAGTTGCCCGGAGATTTCGTCGATGTGGGTCAGTTTCATGGTCTGTTCCTCAGTTGCCGGGCCGCTCGTATTTATAAAATCCCATCACCGCTTCCATGAAGAGTTTGAAATTGCCGAGGGTTTCGGCATTATTGACCTGGTTCAGGCAGTAACGGATCAATTCTACAAAGTTGGCATCAACCAGTTTGTTTCGACCAAAGGCATAGGCTGTCTTGGCGTTCAGCATATGAATGAATGGGCTTAATGTTTTGTAAGTCTCGTCCTTGCCATCGACTTTTTCCGTCCATTGACAAATCTCGTCATAAAAACGACGCAATTGAGTAGGTTTATTGGATTGCCGATTTGCAGCCAGATCCTTGGCTACCCTCTCGGCGACCCCATCAAATAAATCTTTCTGAATATTGTTCAGAATAATTCCGGTAGTATTCACTCACGCCTCCCGTCGCTGATAAAGATGGGTGAACAGGGCTATTTTGTAATCGCCGCTGCGGCAGAGGAGCCGCTTGCCGATCTTGGCGACAAACTCATCCTTGTAATATGGCTCCCGCTTTTCTTCCGGCAGGCGATCCACCACGAATCGCCAGGTGCGGTAGACGAACCAGGAGCGCCAGAGCTGATCTTCCGGGCGGGGGCTTTCCGCCCTGTCGCAAAGATCCAACAGGGAGTAGAGATAGCCGGAACTCATCTCCACCTTCTCTTCGGCCAGCAGAGCCGTCAGGGTTGTCAGCTCTTCTTCCGCCTGCATCATCTCCTCGAAAACCTGCCAGGAGACGGTGCGGTTCCAGCAGGTGATGGCGTTCTTGGTTTTGTCAGCATGGTTCTTGGCGTGTTGTAACGCCTCCTCCGCAAGGCTGTCCAAAGCGGGAACCGGCAGGTCCGGTTTGGTCATCACCAGACCGGCGGAAAGATGCACCTTAGGATTCTTCCCGCCGTATAGCCTCAAGGCTTTGCAAATCTCCCGCGCCAGATGAATCTGTTCAAGCCAGGGGCCGATGAGAAAGAAGTCATCCCCCCCGGCGAAGACCGTGTAGGTATTGGGAAACTCTTTGGAACACCACCAGGGCAGCCAGATGGCGAAAAAGGCATTGACCTGTCGGCTCAAACCCGCCATGCGGGCAAAGGTGGGATGCTCCAGCCCCTTGCGGAAAATCGCTCCCAGATTGTCCACATCGCCTTTGAGAATGCCCAGAGCGGCCACACCGCGAGGATTGCCCGATTCATCCGGCACAATGGCCGTTTTGGCAATCGTTTCGAAATCGAGGAGTTCGCCCGACTCATTCCGGGGCACATGGGCATTGATGGCCCGCCGGGCGTAGCCGTTCCACAAGGGAGTCTTCCCATCCGCTTCGGGCAGGGCGAAATCCCACACCCGCAGCCAATCCCCACCTTTCTCTTCTCTGGCGAAAGCAACCCGATAGCCGAAATAGCTGGCTTCCAGGGCGGGTAATTCTTGCGGAACGGTGTATCCGATCAACAGGAGATTCTGCTTGACCAGTTGATCACCTGCCGTGATCTGATCGTTGCACAGCCGACAGCGGTATTTGCCCTCCGCCAGGATCTCTCCGGGTTTGTGTCCATCCACGACGCAGGGCCCGTTGGGATAGTCCACCGCTTCGAAGATCGGTGCAGGAGGTGTCTCGCCGCACAGGCCAAACCGCTGCCGTTTACGGCGCTGGGCATCGACAAACAACCGATCCATCAGGGCGGCGAACCTCTCTTTATGGAAATCCTGCCGGCTGGCCTCCGTGGTCACCAGAGCGATGCCGCTTTGCCCGAAGGTTTGCTGCAAAAACCACTCGTCCAGCTCGCGACGCACCCCTTCCAGTTTTTGCTGCACCGTCTCCCGATTGGGAGCCACGATGAGAAACCGGCCCGCCGCGTTGATGATCTGGCTGGTGGACGGCAGCTCCAGGGTCTCCAGCACCTTCAACGCCGCCAGCTCCGTCAGCAGCGAAACCATGAAGGAGCGACCCCGCAACCGTTTGGCCGCCTTGGAGGTGGATTCCGCGCTGTCGAAAATGAAGGCCTGAATGCCGGAGAAGTCACCCTGAATCAGCAGAAATTCCGCTACGTCGTGTTCGTCCCAGTGGTTCCATTTGGACTTGGAAAAGACCTCCTCCACCGTGCCGTTTTCCAGGTGATAACGCCACAGCGCCACCGCCAAAGCCGCCACCGCCTTGGAGTGGTCGTAAAGCGAGACATCGGTGGGGATTTTGGTGAAACGTCCATTCTCACGACTCACCGTGGCCGAGGGGATGGCGTGGGTGAAGGTGAGGAACAGGCTGTCGAAATGGTCGAGCCACAAGGGTAGACGGTTGCGATGGGAGAGGGTTTCCAACTTGGAGATGAAAGCGTCCCACAGCTCCCGGTACTCGGCCTTGGCCTCGTCTGGAGTTCCCGGATTCCACCCTCCGGGGAAAAGGGTTTCCGGAGCCAGGGCCTTCAGGGGGAAACGTTGTTTGGGTTCCTTCAAATTCTGCTGATCCGGATAAATGGTCTCCAGCATCGGCCATTGCCGGGCGCGATGCAGTCCCACACCGTTGGGGGCATCTCCTTCCTGGAGTCGCTCGTATTCTGTGAAGTTGCTGCGCTCGAATCCCGAGGCCAGGCGGTCGGCGATGGCCACGATGCGTTGCAGGGACGTTTTGGGCTCGTGATGCCCGGCGGCAGCGGCGATCAGGGTTTCGTTCGACGTGTCGAAAGGGAACATGTCTCCCGATTGGAAGTCGGGCAGCATCCCCTTGAGAGCCTGTAGGGCCAGGGCGGAATAGGCGGCGTGGGCGTGGGTGTATTTTGAAGAACCTTTTGGACAATAATCTTTTTTCCTCTGATCTATTTCCGCCTTGGCAACGGCCATCTCGGCGCGTTCGGCGAACTTTCCCAGATCATGCACCAGAGCCGCGAAAGCCACGCGGCTCGACGCTTCCAAGAGGTTGGCATTCTGAATATTCATGGCACTCCTTCCCAATAGTGGGAGGAACGAAATCGATTGGATAATTATTCTGTTCAGCCGCCGGAACCCGCGCCGCAGGCTCCTGATAAGGCGTTGTATACCATCAAAACAGCCATTTCAATTGAAATACGGCGCCGGATGAAAGAACAGGCGGCTCTTGATCCTGCTGATAAATAATGTGACTCAAAATGATGGCATAATCTTTGACCGAAAGAGTTATCCCGCAACAAGGCGATTGATGCGGAATCAAAAATAATATATATCATAAACACCGGCAAACAACACCCTATGTCAAGGGGGATAATCCCCCCAAACCTTCGTCAAGCGGAACGGTTATCTTCCCGAAACCTCAATTCCCTTCCTGGAACCAGATGCGATAGTGGCTGCCCAGAGGGGTCTCCTCCTCGAAGCGGTCCCACAGCAGCAGATCGGTGCCGGTTTCGTCCTCCAGAAAACGTCCCCGGTAGCGGGGCATGAGGCGGGGGTCTTCCAGTTCCAGGCCCAGTACCGTCAGGCCCAGTTCGATGGACATGGCGGCGATGGTGGGCAGGCGAAAACCCCGGCCACTTTCCGAAAATAACAGCTCCCGGCAGCCCGGCAGGCTGTAAAACTCCGGCGAATGACGCAATCCGGGCCAGAGACCGGGTTGATCCAGCAGGGTGCGCCGCAATTGACGCAATCCCGCCGCCGTCGGCAGATCGCCGTGTTTGGCGATCCACTCCCGCAGGCGATGACGCTCCTTGAGACCCCGTTCGCTCTCCATCGTCAGCCGCAGGATGCCCCCCGGAGCCAGCAGCTCCACCAGACTGCGCCACAGAACGCTGGCGTCGGTTCCCGACAGGAGCTTTTCACCTCCCACGATCAGGTGAAAGTTCTCCTGCCACTCCCCCAGCCGGGAGAGATCCGCCTGGGCGAAACGCACGTTTTCCACCCCCAGAAGACGGGCGGCCCGGCGGGCGTAGGCCAATGCGGAGCAGTTGTCGTCCACGGCCAGCAGTCGGGCCGACGGCAGACGCGCCGCCAGCCGGATGGTCTCTTCGCCGCTGCCGCAACCGGCCACCAATACCTGCAGGGGATTGACGGGACGCCAATCGGCCAGGGGCACCCGGGGACAGCATTGGGCCAGCCAGGCTTCCAGACCGGGCATGGCGGAAGGCAGCAGCGGAAAACGCGGCAGCCAGCGGGGATGGGCCAGATCGTCGTAACGCTCCCGCACCGCGCAGGTGAGTCCCGGCATCTGGCTGGTGGCCAAAGGGATGTGCGGCATCTCCTGCTCTTCTTCCAATGGCTCCATCACCGTATGACGCAACAACTCCTTGAGCAACGGAACCGGATGGTCCGGCAAAGCGTCCACCAGACCCGGAATGCGGTGAAACACCCGGTAGCAGGCCAGCATCACCCAGCGTTCCGCCGGATAGGCGGGACCGTTGCGCACCAGTCGATCCTGCTCCTCGCCGATCCACTGCCGTTCCTGTTCCGTTTCGAACCAGGCGTACCCCCCATGGAAACAGTGCAGGGCCAGGGCCAGCAGCAGGGGTTGCAGCGCCGGCGGGCAACGCCAGTCGTCATCCCGATGCCGCATTTCCGCCAGCCAGAGGGCGCGCAGGTTGGTCAGGGCCCGTTCCCAGTCTCCCGCCGCCAGCAGTCCTCTCGGCAGGATGGCCCGCAGCAGGGGATGTTCCAGGGCGGCCTCTTCCCGTTCCCCCCGCAGGGCTTCCCGCCACCACGTCTCCAGGGAGTTGTCCTCCAGCACCGATGTCACGTCGCCCAGAGCCAGCAGAGCCGCCAGTTGCCGGTCCTGACGCAACAGTTCCAGCACCACCGGCATCAGAAGTTGAGCGTCTGTCAGACGCCGTTCCAGCAGAATCAGCACCTCTTTCTGCAGGGCGGCGTTCTCTTCCCGGGGTGGATCGATCCAGGGCAGCAGTTGGGCCAGCAGATTCAAAAAGCGGCCGTCGCCCAGGGCGATGCCTTCCCGCACCACGGGAAGCGCCCCGGTGAAGCGGCCTTCGGCCACCAGGGCGGTGCCCAGTCCGAACAGGGTTTCCACCCGTCCCGGAGCCAGTTGCAGGGAGGCTTTGAAGTGGCGGATCGCCTCGATGGCGTTGCCGCGTTGCAGGGTCAGTTCGCCCAGGCGGAAATGGGCGCGTTCCAGTTTGGGATTGCCGTGGATGGCGCGTCGATAGGCCTCTTCCGCGTCCGTCTCCCGGCCCAGGTCGAAAAGCACCGTGGCCAGGCTGAACTGGATTTCCGCCACTTCCGGGGCTTTGTGCGCCGCCTTTTCCAGGTAGTGCAGCGCTTCCCGCGCCTCTCCGGCCTGATGGGCCGCCACCCCGGCGTGATAGAGCAGTTCCGCCGGATGGGGGTGGAGTTGCAGCAGCTTGCGAAACTCCGCCAGAGCTTCCGCCGCCGCTCCCTGACGCAAGTGGGCCAGGGCCTTGTGCATGTCTTTCGGGTCCATGGATCCTATCTCATCGCTTGCGGGTCATTCCTCGGCAAAGCATGGTCCCATTGACCAGCCGCGTCAATGCCGCCATGATGCCCTTTTCCATTCTCCTTGCCTCTTGATCGTGTTGCGCTTGATGGACGTTACCGGTTTTTCCTTCATTCCGGCCTTTCTCCTGGGTCTGGCCAGTCTGTTCCATTGTGTCGGCATGTGCGGCGGCATTCTGGGTGCGGTCTCCATGAGCCTGCCTCCGGCGGTGCGGCAGGATCGCCGCCGGCTGCTGCTGTTCGTTCTGCTGATCAATCTGGGGCGGATCACCAGTTATACTCTGGGCGGATTTCTGGCCGGTTGGCTGGGTCAGGGTTTGACCTTGCTGCCGGAAGAGATGGCGGTGGGCCATCGGGTGTTGCAGTTTCTGGCCGGGCTGATTCTGGTGGGGGCCGGATTGCAACTGGCCGGGTGGCTTCCGGCGCTTGCCGGGCTGGAACGGTTGGGTGCAGGGTTGTGGCGCGCCTTGCAACCCCTTTGGCGGCGTTTCATGCCGGTCGATTCACCGCTTCGGGCCTGGGGTGCGGGTTTGGTGTGGGGTTGGCTGCCCTGTTTCCTGGTTTATGCCGCGCTGCTCATGGCGGCGGCGAGCGGCGCCCCCTTGCGGGGGGCGATGGCCATGGCGGCGTTCGGCTTGGGCACCTTGCCGGCCACGGTGACCACGGGTCTGCTGGCCGGGTGGTTGTTGAGCCGCGCCCAGCAGCCGCGCTGGCGGCGGTTGGTGGCGATCCTGCTGATTCTGCTCGGGCTGGCGGGTATGGCCTGGCCGGGCGGGGCGCACCACCATTCGATGGAGGATGGGGTGGTCGATCACAGCGAACATATGCAGCACTGATTATAACGGGGGTCCGGGGGGGATTATCCCCCCCGGTGGGGTTTGGGGCGAAGCCCCAAGGTGTTGACGTGGCCGTAAGCGGTCCGCTGCCCCCGATATAAGCGCAAAAGCCGTTCACCCGCACCGGCTGACTGTTTCGCAGCGGACCGCGGGGGGGCAAGGGGGGGCCTCATCCCCCCATCCGTTGCGGACTCGCCATCCGGGACGAACGGCATGATGCAAAACCAACTTCAGCCGTCAGGCCTTTTGGGGACTGTACCGGCTTTTCGCCGGGTGTCGGGTTCAAGGATGGGGGGATGAGGCCCCCCCTTGCCCCCCCGGCGGTCCGCGGGATTCCGTTTGGATCGCCTGGGGAACAGCTTGGCAGCCACGACCGATTGTCTGCGGACCGCTTACGGCCACGTCGACGGCCACACCTTGGGGCTTCGCCCCAAACCCCACCGAGGGGGCTCGCCCCCCCGGACCCCCGTTTACTCCCTCAACGCATCGATCTTCTGCCGCAACCAGTCCTCCACATTCTTCCCTTCCCGCATCACCCCCTCCACCGCCACCGCCGCCTCCCGCCAGAAACGACTGCGCACCTCGCCATCCCTGATCCGCTCCTTGACCCGTTCCCTCAACCGCCCGAACAATACCGCCACCTCACCCCACTGCGGATCCAGCCACCCCTCCAACCGCTCCTTCAACACCCGCGCCAACGCCGGACTGTTCCCGGAGGTGCCCACCCCGACACTGATCACCCCCCGCCGCACCACCGCCGGTACCAGAAAACCCGAGACCTCCGGATCATCCGCCGAATTGCACCACACCCCCTGCCGGGCACAAATACGGGCAATCTCCCGATTGGTCCCCCCCTCTCCCGTGGCGGCGAAAACCAACGCCGGCTTCTCCTTCAAATGCCCCTCCCGGAATGTGTCCACCACCCACTGCAATCGCCCCTCCCGGGCCAACGCCTCCACCTGGGGGCACGCCTGAGGCGCCACCACCTTCAATCGCGCTCCGCACGGCAACATTCCCGTCACTTTTCGGGCCGCCACCATGCCTCCCCCCGCAATCAACACCAGCCGGTCCCTCAAGACAAGTTCCACCATGTACAAAGCCATGCTACCCTCTACCTTTCCTCTTCCGCCCTACTGCCTGGCCTCGAATTGCATGTCCAATACCCACATCATCATCCGCGGCGCCCGGGAACACAATCTCCAGAATATCCATCTGGAGATTCCCCGTCACACCCTGACCGTCATCACCGGCGTTTCCGGATCCGGAAAAAGCTCCCTGGCCTTCGATACCCTCTACGCCGAGGGCCAGCGCCGCTACGTGGAATCCCTCTCCGCCTACGCCCGGCAGTTCCTCAGTCTGCAGGGCAAACCCGATGTCGATTCCATCGAAGGCCTCTCGCCCTCCATCTCCATCGAGCAGAAAAGCACCAGCCGCAATCCCCGCTCCACCGTGGGCACCGTCACCGAAATCCACGACTATCTGCGCCTGCTCTACGCCCGCGCCGGTCGACCCCACTGCCCCAGCTGTCAACGTCCCATCGAATGCCAAACCATCAGCCAGATGGTCGATGCCATCCTGGGGCTTCCGGAACGCTCCCGCCTGCTGTTGCTGGCGCCGCTGGTGCGGGGCCGCAAAGGGGAACACCGCAAGGAGCTGGCCGATCTGCAGCAACAAGGCTTCACCCGGGTGGTGGTGGACGGCGTGCAACACGAAATCGACCAGATGCCCCCCCTGGATCGCAATACCGCCCACACCATCGAGGTGGTGGTGGACCGCATCGTGGTGCGTTCCGGCCTGGAAAGCCGTCTGGCCGACTCCCTGGAGACGGCGTTGCGCCTGGGGGAGGGGTTGGCCGCCGTCTCCCTGCTCGATGAGACCCCCCCCCGGCAGCAGCTCTTTTCGGAACGCCATGCCTGCATCCACTGTAACATCTCCTACCCGGAGATCGAGCCCCGACTCTTCTCCTTCAACAATCCCGCCGGCGCCTGCCCCGCCTGCGACGGTCTGGGGGCACGCGAGTTCTTCGACCCGGAGCTGATCGTGCCCATCGCGGAGCTGACCATCCGCGACGGCGCCGTGGCCCCCTGGGCCAAGCCCACCGCCCGCGCCGGGCAGGAGATGCTCTATACCGTGGCCGAACACTTCGGCATCGACATCCATACCCCCTGGAACCAGTTGCCCGAGGAACACCGCCAGTTGATGCTCTTCGGCAGCGGGTCCGAGAAGGTGCGCTTTCATGTACGGGGTCGACGCCGTTTTCGCTCCTTCCGCCTCTGGGAGGGGGTGATCGCCCATCTGGAGAAACGCTATCTGGAAACCGATTCCGACGAGGTGCGCGAGGAGCTGCAACCCTATCGCAACACCTCGCCCTGTCCCCGCTGCGGCGGCGCCCGCCTGCGACCCGAAGCCCTGGCGGTGCGGGTGGGCGGTCTCAATATCGCCGAACTCTCCGCCCTCTCCCTGCGGGAGTCGCGAGCCATGATGGGCCAGTTGAGCCTGACCCCGCGGGAGACGGTGGTGGCGGAACGCATTCTCAAGGAGGTGCGGGAGCGACTCGATTTCCTCATCGCCGTGGGACTCGATTATCTGTCGCTGGATCGGGCCGCCGGCACCCTTTCGGGCGGGGAGGGACAACGCATCCGGCTGGCCAATCAGATCGGTTCCGGGCTGACGGGGGTACTCTACATTCTGGACGAGCCCAGCATCGGGCTGCACCAGCGGGACAACTCCCGTCTGTTGGCCACTCTGCTGCGACTGCGCGATCTGGGCAATACCGTGGTGGTGGTGGAACACGACGAAGAGGCCATGCGCACCTCCGATTTCGTGGTGGATATGGGGCCCGGACCGGGTGAACACGGGGGTCGGGTGGTGGCCACGGGAACACCTGCGGAGATCACCGCCAATCCCGACTCGCTGACAGGTCGTTATCTCAGCGGGCAGCTCACCATTGCCGCGCCCGGCGGGCGACGTTCGCCTCCGGGCGACGAACGCTGGCTGCGTTTGGACAAAGTGACCACCCACAATTTGCGCGGCGTCGATCTGGCGGTGCCCCTGGGGCTGTTCACCTGCATTACCGGTGTCTCCGGTTCGGGCAAGTCGAGTCTGATTCTCGATACCCTCTATCCGGCCCTGGCCCAGCGTCTCAATAACGCGCGACTGCCCGGCGGGCGTTTCGAATCCCTTTCCGGGCTGGAGCATCTGGACAAGATCATCCACATCGACCAGTCCCCCATCGGGCGCACGCCGCGTTCCAATCCCGCCACCTATACCGGTTTGTTCACGCCGATTCGGGATCTCTTCGCCGGGGTGCCGGAGGCGCGGGCCAGGGGATACCAGCCGGGGCGTTTCAGCTTCAACGTCAAGGGGGGGCGCTGCGAAGCCTGTGCCGGCGACGGTCTGATCAAGATCGAAATGCATTTTCTGCCCGATCTTTTCGTGCAGTGCGACCAGTGCCACGGCAGTCGTTACAATCGCGAAACCCTGGAAATCCGCTATCGGGATCGTTCCATTGCCGAGGTGCTGGATCTGACGGTGGAGGAGGGGTTGGCCTTCTTTCAGGCGGTTCCGGCGATTCGTGGCAAGCTGGCCACCCTCATGGAGGTGGGGTTGGGGTATATGCGTCTGGGTCAGGCGGCCACCACCCTTTCGGGCGGGGAGGCGCAGCGGGTCAAGATTGCCAAGGAGTTGAGCAAGCGGGCCACGGGGCGCACCTTTTACATCCTGGACGAACCGACCACCGGACTGCACTTCGATGACATCCGCAAGCTGCTGGAGGTGTTGCAGCAGTTGGTGGGGGCGGGCAATACGGTGGTGGTGATCGAACACAATCTGGATGTGGTCAAAAGCTGTGACTGGGTCATCGACCTGGGACCGGAAGGCGGCGAAGGCGGAGGGCGTATTCTGGTGGCGGGGCCGCCGGAGCAGGTGGTGGCTTGTGCGGAGTCTTGGACGGGGCGGTATTTGCAGCCCCTGCTGGTGAAGCCGTGATCCGGAGATAGAGATTAGAATCCTTTAACTTTCAATATGTTATCCTTTAAATATCAAAAAGGAAGTAACTATTCAGATATACGGGGGTTCGGGGGGGATTATCCCCCCCGACGGATCCAGGACAGCGCCCTGGGACTCTTCCTTTTGCCGTTGACGTTATGACCTCCCGGGGTCCAGGGGGTACCCCTGGGACTTATTCTTTCGCTGTTGATACGGTCATGTCCCGCTGTGCAGGATCCTGAACAGTTACCATTGCAGTTTGGTTGCGGCTATGCCGCGCTATGAGGGACTGAACATGTTGTCGGGGAGAGACTCCCCAAGCAATTCTCCCAGTTTCCGATAGGCCTCGAACTGCTCCTCACTGAACCATTGGTCGGAGGTGGGTTCCTGCGGAAACAAGGGATGGGTGGCTGCGTAGTACAGCACATCGGCAGCCTTTTTCTCGAACGGCCTCGGAAGCGAGGCCTTGAGATAGATCAGTTTCCCGTCTTTCAGGTTCTTGAACCAGGGCAGGGGACTTGTACTATAACGGATTGTTCCTTCCACAAAATTTTCGTCACTGCCCACTACGGTTCCCGAAGTGGAATTTGATGATGCGGCAGGCCGGATGGGCAGTGGATCGATGTCGATTTCGACGCCGAAATCGGTACGAATCTTGTGGATAGCGTTGCCCAAGTCGTCGAAAACGTAGTCAGGATCCGCTCCGGCATCGCTGGCCAGGATGACGGTACAACGTCGTCGCACCAGTTCGTAAATGCCGAGATTCTCGAAGTGGCCGCCGTCGCTCAGGTTGACTAGCGGTTGAGAGGCATCGGCTTGAGCCGTCATTTCCTTGTAGAGAGTTGTCAGGAGGGTGGCTTTTGGTGGAGTTTTATTCCATTCATCTTTTGCCGGATTCGTCAACCACCATCCCAGGCGTGCGCCCAGGAGGGCCAGAAGCATCGACAGACCCGGTTTGGTATGAAATCCCTCCAGAGGGCTGGCGGCGGCTCCGGAGATGGTCATGGCCAAGTCGAGCTTGAGAGGTAGAGAGGCGTCCTTGCCGTAGTCCTTTGTGGGTTTGTATGCATTGGTGACGCCTGCGCTGAAACCGCAATAGAGCGGGGAAAAGAGAAAGGCGGCTCCCTGACGATTTTGCCAAGCCAGGTCGTTTTTCCGGCCCGTCAGATTCAAGGTGGTGTTGATCAGAAAATAGGGGCGGATGCCTACCAAATCGGCCAGTTTGGGGGAGTCCCCAGGGTCGACGCCGGTTTCGGAAGGCGGGTGACGACGATTCGGATTGCTGGCGCCAAGATAGGCGTTGGTCAAGCGGTTGCGGTAGAAGCCGTGCAGCGAAAAAAGATTGGCATCTATCAGGTGCGACAATAATAGCGATATTTCAGCCAAAACCAACCCGATGGCTATGCCCCACCAGGGCGAAATTTTTTCCAGCAGTTTAAGATTTTCCTGATACATTTCACCATAGTAGGGGGAATGTTTTCCCTCGCTGACGAGGCATTTTTGTGTCTGGCAGTCGGGTTGGGCGCCGGTGTTTACCACGACCACCTGGCACGGGGTGCAGGAGGGGGGCGTGTTGGCGGAGGCTTTGGTGTCCGCGAACCTTTCAACAAAACCGTAACGCACCCCCAAGGCCATGAAACCAACCAGCAGCAGCATCAACAGATAGGGAGCGGTGGCGACAAGGCCTTCGATCAACTGATTTTTCCAGCCTTTTCCAGCCTTGGCGCCTTCTCCGCCGGTGCTGGAGCCCGCTGCCAGCCATCGGACCAGAAAGGCGTAGACGACACTGGTGCCGCCGGCGAGGGCAAAGTGTTCCGTCCAGTCGATCAGCGGTAGTACAAGCAGAAATATCAGGAAGGGCAGGCTCCAGATCAGGGAGTATTGCAGCAGCCGTCCCGCGAGGCGGCTGATCCAGAAATAGGCCTCGTCGGGCAGAAGGCGACCAATCACACCGAGGTGAACGGAGGCCGCCAGGGCGAACAGCAGGCAGGCGAGTGGCACCCCAAATCCCGCCAGTTCCCAGGAGGAGTTCCAGGATCCTTGCTGCAGGAGGACGGGGAGGAGGAAACCGGCGATGGCGAAAATGGGAAATCCGGCAAAAAGAGAGCGAAGAAACAAGTGATCCCATAGGCTCTTTCTGGACAGGAACATCCAAGAACCGATACTTACGCCGAGGAAGTAAACCGTGCCGACGGATAAACCGAAATGCAGAGGGGAGAGGGGGGTCGAATCCTTACAGAAGCCGAACGCCAGTATCGCCAAGACCATTCCGAAAGCGGTTGGTTTTGTTGAGATGGAATCGGAGTTGGTGTTGTCGTCGATCAATCGGGCCAGGGCTCTGCCAAAAAGAAAGGCTGCTACCGAGCCAAAAAACAGGAAGATAATTTGGAAGGACGAAGTCGGAAGATATTTTACGCCATTGACCAGTCCAGCCAGGATGGATAAAACGCCTGAAACGAACAGAGTCAACACCAGACTTGACAGGAAAACGTTGCGAAACTGGTAGGTGATTCCGGTCAGAGTATCCAGGGTCAACAAACCTTTGCGTGGGGTGAGGTAGTTGCTGTAGGTCCTCAGCCAAGCTACGGGTTTTGCTTCGGTTCCAGATTCGGCATTGGCTGAAGACAGCGCGGTCTGAACGGTCTCCATGCCCTTGGGCGACTGCTTGGCCCAGGTCATCAACCAGGAGCCGATATAGCCGCCGCCCGAAACGGTGGAGAGGTAAGAAAAAGAGGTGAGTACCCTCTTTTTGGCCAGTGCCTGAATCAGGCCCAGGTTGAAGGTGGCACTGCGAATGCCTCCGCCCGAAAGAGCCAGTCCTATCGGTTCACCAGAGAGGTAGCCCTCGCTACGGAGCTTTTTCTGTTCCTCTTCGATGGCATATCCCCAGGTCATATACTCCCCCTGTATTTAGAGTATGGATGATTTACTTTACCTCGCACTCATAATTAGTACTATTATTATCAAAGAAACCTTTTAGCTTCTCGCAGCGATCCGTGATGCGCTCTTTGAATTTGGCCTTCATGTCCGTCGCTGTTGTGGGGCAGGTCATGGGTATTGTCTCGGCTTTTTTTCCAGTGTTTGCATAGCAGTAGCAACTATTGTGGAAGGCGTCGAAATAGAGCTTGTCCTCCAGGATTTGAATGAGCAATCCTGCCGCTTGCTCCCGATTTGAAGAGAGCAATAGATCGGCCGGTTTCTTGCCGATCTTTATGGAGGGTTCGATCGATGCCAAGGCCACTTTGCTTAATTCCACAACGACATCGCCGTGTGGAAGAAAAAAGTAAGCTGATTTTTCATCATCCATCTTTTTGATCAGCTCAAGCGATGGTTTTATTTTGCTCACGATCTTTTCAGCAAAGAACTTTGAGTCCTCTTTCGAGAAGCCGTAATTCTCAAGCGTCCGATATCCGTGTCCAACGACAGCTGCCAAGACGGCGTAGGAACGAATAACCCGGTCATCGAAGGTTACGTTCTTCGGGTCGGCGGAGATGGGGCAAAATCTATCCAATACCTTTTCGACCTTCTCGTCCAACAAGACGCTGGCCATTTCATCCGGTAAAGGAAGAAGCGTTGCACATCCGGATACACCGAATAGCACGGTCAACAAGGATAAAAGAGTCCATATCTTCCTGTTAGTCATCTTCCACTCCGCTAAGATTTGAGATATATGAAATCTAATAAAGTAAAGTGAAGGCTGACAAACCTTCGGCTTTACCGGGGCGACAGTTTAAGTTCAATGTTTCCGATAATTGTCCGCTCTTGTTTTAATTTGTTAATTTAAATTTCTTTAGTAGTTTGAAATGAAAAAATATTAACTGTTCGGATATATGGGGGGCGGCGGGGATTATCCCTCCCCCTCGACGGGTCCAGGGCAGCGCCCTGGGACTCTTCCGTTTGCTGTTGACTTCCGACCCCATGGGATCCAGGGGGCACCCCTGGGACTTTTCCTTTCGCCGTTGACACAATCATGCTGCACCGTTCAGGGGTCTGAATAGTTACAATGGAATTACTCTTCTGACACACGATCACTCTTTGAATGACGCAAATTACCCCCTAAATTATGTTCTTTGGCCATATTGGCCCGCATTGCGGAGTATCCTGGAGCGATTAAATCCTTAGCTTTAAGACCGTATTGTTTACGATATTGATCCTGGGTTATTCCGTGTTTTGCAATGAGATGTCTCTTAAGGGTGCGGAATTTTTTGGAGCAGACCAGGCATCTCACGGTTTCCTTGTCTGCGGCATCGTCGAAGACGGGAACATTGGTGGGGGCGGAAGAGGGGATTTCATGCGTTTTCAGGATGGCGCCTGCGGGTATTTTACCGGATGTTTGCCTGCTTGTTTCGGCGGCAAAGCCGGAAAGGGTATTGTACACCTCTTCCAGCAGGGGTTTGATCTCCTTGGCGGCCATTTCGTTACGGGTGACGAAGGCGGTAACCAGTTCTGCGGTGCGTTTGATGAGCTCCAAAGACATGTTGGAGAGACTCCGGGAAAAGGGCATATGGATATGGGAATTGGACAAAGCAAATAGTTTATGAAGAGGAACCGACTCTCTTCTTGTCATGGAGCGTGACGGCTCCGTTCCGGTTGATTCTCTTTGTAGCGAAGGATGATGTAATCGGCAAGTGGTGATGTGGTCTTTTTTGAATTTATTTAGGCTGTTTGGAAGGTGCTGGCGGGACCGGTGAATAATGATGTATAATTATTATATATAATTGTTTGACAGGGAAATATATTATAGCTTGCTAATTTATTGTGCTTATAGATGCAAAACTAATGATATAAATAATTCCTATCTGCAAATGAGACGGTTGCGCTCTCTGAAGCCATGTTATTGACCCGAAGGCAAGCGAAACGATTCGGGAACACGGGGTTCAGAGGGGATGTTTTCCCCCCGAACCCCGTGTTTTTGCAGGACAAGCTTGAAAGAAGAGCGGCTGAAGACGGAAGAGGGGGTCCCAGGGTGCTGCCGGAACCGTCGGAGCCCCCGAATCCCCGTAGGGGGGAAAGAGAGTCGCACAGGAAAGCGGAGAGGGGGATACGACGAAAAACGGTCCACCGGAGGGCCTGAGCCCTCCGGTTCCCCACCACGGACCTTGAATCAGAAACCCATGCCCATCTGAATGTACCCGCAGGGACAGGCCTGCTGACAGACGTGACACCCGTTGCAGCGGGTGTAGTCGGTAAACATGATACGGCCCTTGGGACGCTTGAGATCGCGATGAATCGCCTCCCGCGGGCAGTAAATCCGGCACTGGTCACAAACGAAACACAAGCCGCAGCTCATGCACCGTTTGGCTTCGGCCAACGCCTGAGAGGTGGACAGGGTCTTGAAAATCTCCGAAAAGTCCTTGGACGCCACCTCCAGGTCGATATGCTCCTCCTCGTTACGCGCCAACGGCTTGTAATAGGAGGGCCGCATCTCCTCGATGCGAACCGGCTTGCCCCGATAAGGCAACTGATAGTTCTCGCCGGTCAAATAGGCATTGATGGCTCGGGCCGCGATGCGTCCGTGACCCACGGAACGGGTGGAAATACCCAGCCCCAGCACGTCGCCGCCGGCGAAAATACCGGCAACCTTGGTGCAATGGGTGGCGTTGGCATCAACCCAACCCCATTTATTGGCCAGCTCCTCCATGCCCTCGACCAACTCGGGCTGCTGCCCGATACCCACGATGACGGTATCCACCGGCAGGGTGAACTCGGAACCGGCAATGGGAACCGGGGAACGACGCCCGGACTTGTCTTTGGGACCAAGTTCCATGCGAATGCACTTGATGGCGGTGGCGCGCCCCCCCTCGGTGACGAAACCCACCGGAGCGGCCAGGAATTCGAAGCGAATGCCTTCGTGTTCGGCCTCCACCACGTCCTTGGTGATGGCCGGCATCTCTTCCCGGGTGCGCCGGTAGAGAATGGTCACCTCGGAGTAGCGGGAGCTGCGCTTGGAAGCCCGAGCGGCGTCGAACATGGTCTTGTCGGCCACGGTATCGACTCCCTCGGCTTCCTGCTCGATGGCATGCTGCGCATCGGCGATGGCGTCGGGATCATGCTTGGCCTCGGCGGCTTCCAGGGCGTTGTTCAGACGCAGGGAAACACGGGCGGCGTCCACGGCGCTGTCACCACCACCGATGACCACCACACGGCGTCCGATCTCCACTTTGGCGCCGGTATTGACCCGGTTGAGGAAGCTGGCGCCGGTGAAGACATTGGCGGAATTCTCCCCCTCGACACCCAGAGCCACACCCTTGTGAGCCCCGGCGGCGATATAGACGGCGTCATATTCCTTGCGCAGTTGCTCGAAGGAGATGTCCCGACCGACCCGGGTGTTGCAGCGCAGCTCCACCCCCAGATCGAGAATGGCCTGAATCTCGCCATCCAGCACATCCTCCGGCAAACGGTAGGAGGGGATGCCGTAACGCAGCATGCCGCCCGCCTTTTCGAAAGCCTCGAAAATGGTCACGGGATAACCGCGACGCGCCAGTTGATAGGCGCAGGAGAGACCGCTGGGACCGGAACCGATCACGGCGATCTTTTTGCTCTGAACCTTGTCGGTGATCTTCTTGAACTTCAGTTTGCGACGCAGGCCATGATCGCCGACGAAGCGCTCCATGTTGTTGATGGCCACGGAGCCGTCCGGCAGATGCTGACGGTTGCAGCCGGTCTCGCAGGGATGGGGGCAAATACGCCCGTGAACTGCGGGCAGGGGATTCTTGTCGGTGAGAATCTCCCAGGCCTGATCCAGCACCTCTTCCGACGACTTGCGCAGCATGTCGGCCTGGGCGATGGTGGTCAGATAGCCGCGAATGTCTTCGCTGCTGGGGCAACTGTCCCGGCACGGAGGCATGCGCTGCACATAGGTCGGGCACTTCCAACTGCTGCCGTTGCGAACCACGATCTCTTCGGGAACGAAGTTCTTCAGGTGGGACTCAACCTCTTCACGGGTTTGCGTACTTAAAATGGACGGGGCAACCATGCACAACCCTCCTAGAACAATTGCATACGCCGACCGCTGACGCGCCGGACGTGACGATTCCGGGGAAAATCCCCGAGCCCCGGCATCGATGCGGAAGGGTTCCGCACCGTGCCTCGGGCCGGGGGATTTGACAGCGCCGCGAAGAGAACTCCTCGCGGCGCTTGATCCGAAGTTGGCCAGGGATGTCGATATCCCCGGCCAACCCGGGGATACACCCGCTACAAACGAACGTGGGTGGAGCGGTTGAAGGTGGTGAAGGCTTCCGGGCTGTCATCAATGTGATACTTGGTGAAGGGGAAGCCGGTCATCTCGAAGAAACGCTGCCAGCCGATGCGCTCGACCCATTCGCCGACCCGTTCCCAGGGTTTGGCGGAGGACTTGTAGGCCTCGATGATGGTGCGCACCGCAGTGCCCACTTCGGGCCAGCGGGGGGGTCTGTTGGGCAGACCCCAGACCGCGAGCTTCATGAAGGTGGGGCCGCCGCGGGTGTTGGCCGTCTTGCCGCCGATCCAGATGGAGAGGGAGTCGGTTTCGGCGTCGCGGATTTCCATGCTGGGGCACTGGCCGTGGCAGGCGCCGCAGTACATGCACTTCTCATCCACCACTTCCACCGACTCCTTGCCGTTGACCACGGCCGGACGAATGGCCGCCGCCGGGCAGATGGCCACCACTTTCGGCAGTTCGCAGATCTGCATGTTGTTGTGGTTGATGCGAGGCGGATGGTGATGCTGGACGATCACGGAGATGTCCGCATGGCTGGCGCAGTTGATCTGGCAGCAGGAGGTGGAGAGGCGCACGCGGTTGGGCAGGCGCTCGTGGGTGAACTCGTCGATCAGTTCGTCCATCATGGCCTTGACCGCGCCGGCGGCGTCGGTGCCGGGCAGGTTGCAGTGCAGCCAACCCTGGGTGTGGGCGATGTTGGAGATCGAAGGACCGGTGCCGCCGATGGGGAAGCCCAGGGTCTTTTCCACGTCCGCGATCAGGGCGGGGATATCCGACTCCTTGCCCAGGAGGAATTCCACGTTGGTGCGGGTGGTGAAACGCAGGAAACCGTCACAGTACTTGTCGGCGATGTCGCAGATTTTGTGGACCGTGGCGGCGCTCATGGTACGGGGGGAACCGGCCCGCACCGTGAAGAGCTTGTCGCCGTTCTCGGCGACATGGACCAGCACGCCGGGCCGGAGCCGCTCGTGGTAGGACCACTTGCCGTAGTTCTTGGTCATCAGGGGATGCAGGTGCTGCGTATAGTCGGGAGCCCCCTGGTTGCGGGGACCCATTTTCTGTTCACTCATGTCGCGCTTCCTTTGGAGAAACGTAGAGGTCGAATTCCATCCATCCCGAAGATCGGGATGGCGTCATGGTCCGTGTCAGGAGGCCGCTTCGGTGAATTCCGGTTCGCGATTCCAGACCGGCGTGATGCGTCCCTTCTCCTCGCCGTCCAAACGACGCGGAGCCAGCTCCTCGAACTTGATGTAGGGGCTGGTGCGGGGACGGGTCACCATGCGGGCGTCCGGCTTCTCCCCGATGCCTTCCAGGAAGGTGCCCAGACCGACGCGATAGATGAACTCGCCGATACGCTCGTGATCCATGCCGTTGTCGTTCCAGAACTCCCAGCAACGATCCACGAAATCGACCAGCTTCTCGTAATCCTCTTCCGTCTCCAGCTTCATGAAGGGCACGATCATGGTGCTCATGGTGTCGCCGATCTTCAGGGTGCGCTTGCCGCCCACGAGGATGGTGACGCCACGATCCTTGCCCGGCTTCAGCGCCTTGTGCATCACGTTGATGCAGTGCATGCAGCGCACGCAGTTCTCGTGCTCGATGACCATTTCGCCGTTGCGCAGGGACATGCAGCGGGTCGGGCAGCGGGTCAGCACGTTGTCGATGACGTACTCCACGCCCTTCTTTTCGATGAAGGCTTTGACTTCCGCCTGATCGACCTGCATCGGGCCGCGCCAGGTGCCGATGATGGGCATGTCGCAGCGCATCATGGCGTTGGCGCAGTCGTTCGGGCATCCGGAGAGCTTGAACTTGAACTTGTAGACGAATTCCGGACGATGCAGGAAATCGATGTAGTGATCCGTCAGGAACTTGGTGGTGCGCATGGTGTCGTAGCAGGCCATTTCGCAACGGGCCTGACCCACGCAGCACTGCAGGGTGCGCAGGGCGCCGCCGGAGCCGCCCAGATCCCAGCCGTCGCTCATCAGGGCTTCCGCGGCCTTGTAGGTGTTCTCGTTGTCGAAGCCCAGCAACAGCACGTCGCCGGTCATGCCGTGCAACTGCAGGATGCCCGCGCCGTACTTGGAGCTGGTATCCGCCAGATTGCGCAGGGACTTGGTATTGTATACCCAGCCCGGCGGCTCGATGATGCGGATGGTATGGAACTGGGCGATATCGGGATACTTGTCCGCCTTCTCGGAGAGACGGGCGATGACCCCGCCGCCGTAACCGGGAACGTTCAGCACGGTTCCGGTCCAGTAGTTCCAGCGATTCTCGTAGGATTCGTTCAACTGGTTCAGCAGTTGGGCCACCTGGGGCTTGACTTTCGACCACGCCTTCAAATCCGTCACAAAACTGGGCCAATCGCCGGATTCCAATTGATCCAGCAACGGCGTTTTCAACTCCGTGACCTGCCCGCTCATTGTTTCATTCCTTTCCTCGTTGGCATTCAGTGATTCAGGTCAAAAACGGACCAAAGGGGCGAACAAACCCTTCAGTTTCTTCTGCATCGCCCGCAGTGCCCGGCGTGTCGCCGAGCCTTTTCTTGTTGTTTGCGATTCGGGGATTTTTTGCAACGCAACATAATAGAATATTCTAAGATTCTCATATTCTCTCGAATTTCCCTTCCCGGTCAAGGAAAAGATCACGGTTTCCTCGCATGCCTCTCTCGATTTCCCCAGGGGGGATCGTGAAAAAAGGGGAGCGTCCGCGTTGCAACCAGGGTACAATGCTCCTGTCGTCCACCCTAGCCGCCACGATCGATCCGAGTCTCATGGAAACCACCATCCCGGACCACAAGTTCAATCAGCTCAGCCAGTTTATCTATCAGCAGTGCGGTATTCAAATGCCGCCTGCCAAAAAAACCATGCTGACGGCGCGTATTCAGAAGCGGTTGCGCACTCTGGGCATGGACTCCTTTTCGGAATACATCGACTGGGTGCTGACGCCGGGTGCGGCCGGGGACGAGCTGATTCACTTCATCGACATCGTCACCACCAACAAGACCGATTTTTTCCGGGAATCGGCCCATTTCGACTACCTGGTGCGGGAGGCCCTGCCCGATCTGATCGCTCGGGAAGGGGCCGGGGTACGGCGTCGTCTCAATGTCTGGAGCGCGGCCTGTTCCTCGGGGGAGGAGCCCTACACCCTGGCCATGGTGCTGGCGGAGTTCGGCGAAAGCCAGGGCTCCTTTCAGGCCTCCATCCTGGCCACGGACATCTCCACCCGGGTCTTGAAAAAGGCCAAGGATGCCATCTACGAACTGGAAAAGGTGGCGCCCATCCCCATGACCCTGAAGAAGAAATACCTGCTCAAAAGCCGGGAGCGTCCCCTGGCCCGCATCGGGCCGGAGTTGCGGCAGATGGTGCGCTTCCAGCGCCTCAATTTCATGGATGCCGATTACGGCTTGAGAGAGCGCATGGATGTGGTCTTCTGTCGCAACGTCATCATCTATTTCGACCGCATCACCACCGAGCAGATTGTCAACAAGATATGTCGTCATCTGATTCCAGGAGGTTATCTTTTCATCGGTCATTCCGAATCTCTGAACAATCTCAACGTGCCGGTCAAACAGGTCGCCCCCACCATCTATCAGTTGCCAAAGTAGTCTGAAAAAGGACTGTTGCCCACATGAGGGACCGACTTACCCAGCACCACTTGGCCATGGCGGTCAATCTCAAACAGGGGGAGTTCTTCATCGGCCAGAATCACGGGGTGGTCACCACCATTCTGGGTTCCTGCGTGGCCTTGACCATCTATCACGCCCCAACCCGTACCGGCATGATGTGTCACGGCATGCTGCCCACCTGCCGGGCGGAGCATCTGGTGGAGCAGGATCATTGCCGGGGGTGGGATGCCAACTGCTTCCGTTACGTGGATTGCGTCGTGGCCCACATGTTGACGGAATGCGCCGACCGCGGTCTGCCCTACCGGGAGTTGCAGCTCAAACTCTTCGGGGGTTCCGACATGCTGATTCATGGCAGGTCGTTCCACAAATCCCGTTTCAGTGTCGGAAAAGCCAACGTCGAATCGGCTCTGAAGATTCTCAGCACCGTCGAACTCCAGCCCATGCGGGTGGACACCGGAGGACATCGGGGACGCAAAATCGTCTTCTTCCTCGAATCCGGCGAGGTGTGGCGACAGTGGTTGCTGAGTAAACGGGAAGTCTGTCTCCTGGGCGATCCGTTCGCTCCAAAACCCTCCTCCGTTTGAGTCCCTCCCAGCCGCACCGGCCCCTTGCGACCCCTTCCGGCCGGCGAAACCCCACCGACTTTATTTTGCACACGGATCACAAAATAAATTGCCGGATTTGTCCAGCCTCTTTATAGTGCTATGGATGATATTCGCAGATCCTATTTACACATTTTTCTTGATAAAAGAGGGGGAGGCGCACGGACATGGAAGCCGGCATCATCCACCTGGGCATCGAGGCCATCGACAGCGAGCATGCGGCCTTGACTGCCCTATTCGATTCCTTGCATTCCCTGAACCATGAGGATCAGGATCCCGCCGCTTTTTCGGAAGCCTGCGGCTTCCTGGAAAACCGGTTGCGGCGTCACTTCACCACCGAAGAACAATTGATGCTGGCCAACGGCTATCGGGATTACGGCATCCACCTGATCCAGCACCAATCCTTCCTGCAGTTTCTCGAAAAAGCCCGTCAGGAGCTGGAGAGTTCTCCGAGCCGTTTTCGGGAGCGCTTTCCCATGGCGCTGCTCTATCTGCGTTTCACCAACCACATTGCCGAGCATGATCGTCGTTTGAGCCAGTTCCTGCGGGCGTTGTTCAAGGTGACCTCCCTCGCCGCGCCCCTCTCCACTCTGGCGGACAACCGGGACTATCGCGCCAATACCCGTCTTTATCTGCGGATTCCCGCCGAATTGCATCTGCCCAACGGCACGCTGTTCCGGGGACAGACCCGGGATATCAGCTTTGCCGGTATCGATTTTCATTGTCCGGTGTTGGCGGGGGTCATTCCGGAGAACGTGGTTTGCCAACTGCGTCTGTTCCTGTTCAATGCCACTTCGGAAGAGACGGTGGCTTTCCCCTGTCGCATGGTGGGACCGCGACAGAACGGTGCGGGCTTGCAGTTCATCAGCATCGATACGGACGATTACCGGATTTTCGAACAGTTCATGTTGCACCACTATGCCAACACGGAACGGCTGATGCGGGAGCTGGGGCGGTTGCGAGAGCCTCGGGAGTCCGGCGTGGCCTGGCTGCAGCAGGCCTGAAGGATGCCTGGGGGGACTAAATTCTTTGACTTTCAATATGTTATCTTTTAAGTATCAAAAAAAGGAAATGTTCTGTTCTTTGACGTTTCATTTAGATCATCCTGACGGCTTGCTTCGCAAGTTTTGCAAAGGGCTCTTCCGGGAGCATATTGCGATGGGCTCCTTTCTGAAAAAGTCAAAGGACAGAACATTTCCTTTTTTTGATACTTAAAAGATAACATATTGAAAGGCAAAGGATGATGATTTGCCTGTTTGATCAGACCGACCGGGGGGGGAGAGATCCCCCCCTTTTTTTGGTCGTTCTTATTGGGAATAAGACTTCTGTTGCCAGTAGTCACGATTTTCCTGTTTCTGCTCCTGCTTCTGATTCTGCCATTCCCCGCTCTGCTGCTGCCGGTGATCCTGCATCTCCTGTTTCTGCCCCTGAATATACTCCTGCCGCTCTTTTTGACGCTGCTGATGGTATTCCTGCTGGGCTTTGCGCCGTTCCTCCGGGGTCATGTTGCTGTTTTGCATCTGCTGGCGAAAGGCGCGGTCCTGCTCGAACTGCTTTTTGCGAAACTCCTGATTCTCTTCCCGTTGGGTTTCGCGGAAGTTCTGGTTTTCCTGCCGTTGCTGGCGGCGCACGCCCTGGTTTTCCTGCCGTTGCTGGTTCCGGAAGGAGTTGGGCTCTCCCGGGGGGTTGCCCTGAAAACCGCTACCCGGACCACCCTGAGGCCCCGGCGGATTGCGCATGCCCGTTCCGGGTCCGCCTTGAGGCCCCGGGGGATTGCGCATGCCCGTTCCGGGTCCGCCTTGAGGCCCCGGCGGATTGCGCATGCCCGTTCCGGGTCCGCCTTGAGGTCCGGGCGGATTGCGCATGCCCATTCCGGGTCCGCCTTGAGGTCCGGGCGGATTGCGCATGCCAGGCCCGCCTTGCATGCCGGGGGCACCCCGGAAGCCGGGACGACCCCGGTCGCCGGAAGCATTCTGCTCCTCGGCGTGGGCCACGATACCTGCTCCTCCGACCAGCAGAGCCAAACCCAAAACCCAAAGCCCACGCATGCCCATGCCTGATATCTCCTGATGAACGTCGTCAGATTATCCCCGCCAAAAACGCCATGTCAGCGTAAAGTGACGATTCTGTCAAGCATTCGCCCCCGAGAGATTGCATAATGGGATTGGAGAGCTTATCTGGAGGGTACGAGTCACCTTGAGAGGAGTTGCACCATGCGCCAGGACAAGTTGACCATCAAGGCCCAGGAAGCCTTGCAGGAGGCGGTTGGATTGGCCGCCGGTCTTTCCCATCAGCAACTGGAACCGCACCATCTGTTGGCGGCCTTTCTGGCCCAACCGGAAGGGGTGCTGATCCGGCTTCTGGAGAAGTTACGCCTCTCCCCCGTCCCGTTGCGGGAGAGAATCGGCCTGTTGCTGGAAAAGTTGCCACGGGTCGAGGGAGCGGGAGCCAACCAGGTGATGCCTTCCCGGCGTCTGCAGGCCTTGTGGCAGGCGGCGGATCAGGTGGCTGCGGGCATGAAGGACGACTATACCGGCGTGGAGCATTTTCTCCTGGCCATGTTGCGGGAGCGGGAGGAGGGGCCCGGCTCGGTGCTGCGGGAGGCGGGGGTGGATGAGGCCAAACTCCTGGCTGCCCTGAAAACGGTGCGCGGTGGACAGCGCATCACCTCTCCGGATCCGGAGGGCACCTATCAGGCCCTGGAGCGATATGCCCGGGATCTGACCGAACTGGCCCGGCAGGGTCGTCTCGATCCGGTCATCGGGCGGGACGAGGAGATTCGTCGCACCATTCAGGTCCTTTCGCGGCGCACCAAGAACAATCCGGTGCTGATCGGCGAGCCGGGGGTGGGCAAGACGGCCATTGTGGAGGGTCTGGCCCTGCGCATCGTGCATCAGGACGTGCCCGAATCCCTGCGGGACAAGCGACTGGTGGCTTTGGATCTGGGGTCGCTGGTGGCGGGGGCCAAATTTCGCGGCGAGTTCGAGGAGCGGCTCAAGGCGGTGCTCAAGGAGGTGCAGCAGGCCGATGGCGGCATCATCCTTTTTATCGACGAGATGCACACCCTGGTGGGTGCGGGACGGGCGGACGGGGCCATGGACGCCTCCAATCTGCTGAAACCCGCCTTGGCACGGGGGGAGCTGCATTGCGTGGGGGCCACCACTCTGGACGAATACCGCAAGCATGTGGAGAAGGATGCTGCTTTGGAACGGCGTTTCCAGCCGGTGCTGGTGGGCGAACCCTCGGTGGAGGAGACCATCTCCATTTTGCGGGGTCTCAAGGAGAAGTACGAACTGCACCACGGGGTGCGCATCACCGATGCGGCCCTGATCACGGCGGCCACCTTGTCGGATCGTTATATCGCCGATCGTTTCCTGCCGGACAAGGCCATCGATCTGATGGACGAAGCGGCGGCGGCCATTCGCATGACCATGACATCCAAGCCCCAGGCCATCGACGAGATGGACCGGCGCATTCTGCAATTGCAGATCGAGGCTTCGGCTCTGGTTCGGGAGCGCAACGCGGCGGATCGTCTGGAGGCGGTGCGCAAGGAGCTGGCGGTGTTGCAGGCCGAATCGGCCCGGTTGACCGGCTTGTGGCAGCTTGAGAAAGAGGGTATCGCCTCGCAGCAGCGCCTCAAGGAGGAGTTGGAGGGGCGTCGCCGGGAGTTGGAAGAGGCCTCGCGTCGCGGGGATCTGGCTCGGGCGGGGGAGCTGCGTTACGGCATACTGCCGGAGCTGGAGAAGCGCTTGGCGGATGTTTCCGCCCGGGGTGACGCCGGGGATCATCTGTTGCGGGAGGAGGTGGACAGCGAGGATATCGCTGCCGTGGTCTCCCGCTGGAGCGGTGTTCCGGTGACGCGCATGCTGGAGGGGGAGCGGGTCAAGCTGCTGGAGATGGAGTCGCGGCTGGCGCGGCGGGTGGTGGGTCAGGAGCGGGCCCTGCAGGCGGTTTCCCGTGCAGTGCGTCGGGCGCGGGCGGGATTGCGGGATCCGGGGCGGCCCATGGGCGCCTTTCTCTTTCTCGGTCCCACCGGGGTGGGCAAAACGGAGTTGTCCAAGGCCCTGGCGGCCTTTCTCTTCGACGACGAGCAGGCCATGGTACGGCTCGACATGTCGGAGTATATGGAAAAGCATGCGGTTTCCCGGCTGCTGGGCGCGCCTCCCGGCTATGTGGGCTACGACGAGGGGGGGCAGCTCACCGAAGCGGTGCGGCGTCGGCCTTACAGCGTCATTTTGCTTGACGAGATCGAAAAGGCCCATCCGGAGGTATTCAATATCTTGTTGCAGGTGCTGGATGACGGGCGGCTCACCGATGGCCAGGGGCGCACCGTCTCTTTTGCCAACACGCTGGTGATCATGACCTCGAATGCGGGTTCGGCCCGGTTGCAGACATTGGGGGAGGAGGATTACGAGACGTTGCATCGGGAGGCCATGGTGGAATTGCAGGTTTACTTCCGGCCCGAGTTTCTAAACCGGCTGGATGAGGTGGTGGTGTTTCAGCGACTGGCGCCGGAGCATCTGGCGGCTATCGTGGAGATACAGCTGGATGTTCTGCGGCAGCGGCTGGCGGCACGAGGCATGACCTTGCAGGCCACGGAGGAGGCGCGGCAGCGGTTGTCGGAGTGGGGTTACGATCCGGTCTACGGGGCGCGTCCGTTGCGGCGGCTGATCGAGCGGCTGGTACAGGATCCGTTGGCGGAAGGGATACTGGCGGGGCGGTTCGGGGAGGGGGCCAAACTGCTCTTGGAGGTTGAGGGCGATCGGCTGAAGCTCGGGTAAACCATAACGGGGGTCCGGGGGGGATTATCCCCCCCGGCGGGGTTCGGGGCAGCGCCC
>JADGAQ010000001.1 GCA_015231925.1 Magnetococcales bacterium | reverse complement strand
GCGAATGCGACGGGTGGCCTCGTAGCCATCCATCACCGGCATCTGCACATCCATCAGCACGGCGTCGTATGTGTGGGTGCGAAGCTTCTCCAGGGCATCCGCCCCGTGGCAGGCCACATCCACCACCACCCCCCCCATTTCGAGAAGCTCCACCGCCACCTGTTGGTTGATCCGATTATCCTCGGTCAACAGGATCCGTTTGCCGGCCAACTCGCGGAATCCCCCCGAGTGATCCCGCCCGACGCTGCCCTTCTCCCGAATCGGCAGAACGCCGAACAGTTCCGCCACCGCGTCGAAAAGCTGGGAAGCGGTAACCGGTTTGGCCAGGGGACGTGTTGCCGGCAACCCGCAAATGGCCTCCTGCATCAGCGCAAGCTCCGGCTGGGGAGTCAGAACCAGAGCCGGAAGTTTGCCCCACCCCTCCCTGGCCCGCACCCGGGCCAACCAGGAGAGCCCCTCCTCCCGGGCAAAATGGGCATCCACAATCAGCAGATCGGGCCGCTCGAAAAACGTGCCCGTTCCTCCGCCGCCAGGTGTTGTCTGTTCCGAAAAGACCTTGAAGGTCAAGGAGGAGAGCATCTCCACCAGGATTTCCCGCCCACGGGGATTGTGCAGCGCCAGTCCAACCCGCAGGCCGCGCAGTTCCGTGGTGGGTTGCAGCGCATCCGCCTTGCCTTGCAGAAGGCCCATCCAGGCGGAAAAGAAGAAGAGGCTGCCTTGTCCCTCCCGACTGCGGGCTGAAATCCGGCCCCTCATCAACTCGACCAGCCTCCGGCTGATGGCCAGTCCAAGGCCGGTGCCGCCATACTGCCGGGTGGTGGAGGAGTCGGCCTGAGTAAAGGATTCGAAAAGATGGTCCACCTGATCGTTTTTGATGCCGATACCGGTATCCCGCACCGAAAAGAGCAACTCAACCTCGGTGTCACGGCACTGCGCCACCTCCACCCGCAGTTCAACTTCCCCTTTTTCGGTAAATTTCACCGCGTTGCCCAACAGGTTGAGCAGAATCTGCTGCAACCTCAACGGATCCCCCCGAACCAGGGTCGGAACCCCGTCCCCCCTCGAACAGAGCAGTTCCAAGCCTTTTTCATAACAACGGGTTGCCACCAGGGTGGTCACCGTCTCCATCACCTCATCCGGACGAAAGTCGCAATCCTCCAGCTCCAGGCGGCCTGCTTCGATCTTGGAAAAATCGAGAATGTCGTTGAGAATGCGCAACAGAGCCTTGGCCGAAGAGTGAATCTTGGTGACGTAATCCTTCTGGCGCGGGGTCAGATCGGCACTGAGCGCCAGATGACTCATCCCGATGATGGCATTCATCGGGGTGCGGATTTCGTGGCTCATATTGGCCAGGAAATGACTTTTGGCCCGACTGGCGGCCTCTGCCGCGCGCAAGGCCTCCTTGAGCCTCTCTTCGACGATTTTCCTCTCCGAGATATCCTGGAAAACGGCCACGGATCCGATGATCCGCCCCTCTTCTTTCAGGGGTACCGAAACGATGGATATTGGAAAGAGTGCGCCGCTTTTGCTGGTAAACCACTCGGATTCCGAACGGAAAGATTCTCCCTGCCGGTTCTGAAGCCACATCGGACAGTGGCTGGCCGGCACCCTCTCCCCGCTTTCCTTCTGGAAGTGAACCGTATCGTGAAAAGGACGATGCAGAATCTCCTCCCTGGACCAGCCCAGCAACCTCTCCGCCTCCCGGTTGAGGAAGGTGCAATGGCCCGCCTCGTCCAGGGCGTAAACCCCCTCCCCCATGGATTCGGTGATGCTCCCCAGAAATTTGCGACTGGAAAGGAGCTGCTCTTCCAGCCGCTTCTGCGAGGTGATGTCGGTCCGGATGGCAATGTATTGAAAGGGTTTGCCTTTTTCGTCCACGAACGGAACCACCGTGGCGGCCACCCAGTAAAAATGATCGTCCTTGGTGCGATTGCAAATTTCCCCCTCCCAGACCCCTCCGGAGGCGATGGTATTCCACATTTTTTGGAAAAAGGATCGGGGGTGATAGCCCGAATTAACCATGCGGTGATCCTGTCCAAGCAACTCCTCACGACAGAAACCGGAAATGGCGCAGAACTTGTCATTGGCGTACAGAATGCGCCCGGCCGTATCGGTGATGCTGACGATGGCGTGTTGATCGAGGGCGAATTTTTGCCTCTCCAGCATCGCATTGGTTTCATGCAGTTGGTTTTGGGCGAAAAGATAGTCTTCGACGAGGCGCGCCATCCGGTGAGTCAATTGCTCCAGACTGGCTTCGTCTTCTCCCAGGACAGGTTGCCCCGAAAGATGCAGCAGCCGGTTCGCGGTCAGGCGCAAGGATCCGATAACCGTGCGCTGCCGGGAGGCCTCCTGACGCAGGCGGTCGTTGATGGCGATCAGTTCATCGGAACTCAACTGCAAGCTGCGATTGCGCAAAGCCAAATCCCGGTCGCTCTGCTCATAGCTCTGATCCACCCGTTCGAACAGCTCTTTCAGTCCCTGCAAAACCCGTTTGCCCGAAGCTGAAACCTCTTCCCGCTTCCCCAAACCAGCCAGTTCCTCCAGCACGGAGGCCAACTCGCTCTCCTCCTGAATGGCAAACTGCCGTTTGATTTGCCGGAGCAACAGACGGTGCATGGTTTCAATCTTCCTCGTTCAGGAAGGTGATGGTCATGGTCTGATTGTGCAGTTTGCAATCGGTGGTGGTGGAAAAAGGACTGATCTCCCCATAGGAATAGAACCCGGTGGTGACGGTTCCCGGGGCGAAGGAGTCGGCTACCACCTCCACCTCCTCATCCACGTTATCCCCCATGACCAGTTTCCGTCCCACGCAACTGACCAGGAGGGCCAATCCCGGTCCCGCGTCTTCCACCATGCGACGACTGGCCTGGGCTGCCGCCTCGGCGCCATTGACCAGAGCATCGGTGGAAGCATGCATCAGACGCAGGTAGCCGTTGGTGTCGATATCGCCCGCCAGGATCAAACTCCCCTGCGTTTCGTCCACCCCGAGAATGGTGCGAATCAAGCCGAGACGGGACTGGTCCCGACTCAACATCTCGAAGGGAAAGAGCAGACCGGAGGCCGGAAGATCCTTGGCATACTCCCCCAGATAGGACTTGTAGACGTTGAGCGCCGGTTCCCCATCCAGCTCGAAGAGGAGGTTGCCCTCGCATCGCGTTACCCGCCGTGCCGGCCCGAAGGGTTCCCAGCCCCCGTAAGAGCCGTGTCCCAGACGCAGGGACTCCCCATAGAGACCGATGCCGACAACGCCGTTTTCGCTCACCCCCCGGTCATCCAATACCAGGGTGCGGCGAAAAGCGCCGCCGTCCCCGGCCAGTCCCCCGGTGACCGGTATGTCGGCGCCGATTTGTGAAATAATGCCCTGGATGACGGAACTGCCGTTGACGCCAACCCCCTTGGAAAACAACAACACCCCTTTCAGGTCGGGGGCCCGCAGTTGGCTTCCGATGCTGCCACCGGCCGCTTCGGACTCTTCCATCCCGGAAACGCTGCCCCGGGCCTGGCGAACGCCAACCCGCGAAAAATGAGTGACCGTCACCACGCAGGAACCGTCATAGACCCTGGCGCCGGCAATTTCCCCGGCCGTGCTGCATCCGGCCAGCAAAGCGGTGGGAAAGGCCTCCCGCAACCGGGGGAACATGGACTCCTCGGCAAAAACGCTCTCCGAGCCGAAAACCAGAACCAATTGCGGCTCCAGCGCAGCCAATGGCGCCAGCCCCCCCGCTGTGATCACACCATCCTTGAAGATCTTCTGTGATACCTTCATGGCGAAACTCCCTCTGAAGAATCGGACGGGGCGTCGGCATCCACGATGCCACGAATGATCTGTTCGGCCTCTTTCAGGCGATACCGGCGAATCAACTTCACCATTTCCCTCATCTCCCCCGCAATGGCCTCCGGAAAAACCATCTTGTCCATTCGTTCCAGAAGAGTCAGGCAGCTCTTCGGCTCCCGGTTGCGCAACGGAAGGAGCAACTCCCGCAGCAGCGCCTGATAATCCCCGTTTACCGGCTCCACGGGAGATTGCGTCGGGCGGGATGATGCTCCGTCCATCTCTTGCGCCGCTATCGCCGCCGGCTCCTCGCGGGTGAGTGTCATCGGCACCCTGAACCAAAAGCGGGAGCCCTCTCCCAAACGGCTTTCGACACCGATCTCGCCTCCCAAAAAGGTCACCAGACGATGGCACAGAGCCAGCCCGAGGCCGGTTCCCCCATGTCGCCTCGACGCGGATGCGTCCCCCTGGGTAAATGGCTCAAATACATGTGAAATCTTATCCTGGACAATGCCAATGCCTTCATCCGTAACAGAAAAATGCAGCAGGCACCGCTCTTCCGCACAGGATCCGGAAACTTCCACCACAATGCGGCCTTTTTCGGAAAATTTGATCGCATTATCAACCAGAATGGCCAGAATGTGATCCAATCGTTGCCGCTCCCCGAAATAGCGATCGGGCAGATGCTCCCGGGGACGGTACTCCAGTAGCAGACCTTTATCCCGCGCCTTCTTCAGATAGCGCTGTTCGATCTGTTGCCACAACCCCGTCAGACTGAAGGCTATCGGCTGTCTTTCCAATCCGGTCGTTTCCAGACGGGAAAAATCGAGCAGGTCGTCAACCAGTTTCGCCAGAGACTGGGCAGCGCATTGTATGGTGGCCACCCGTTCGAGCGGTTTCGGCGGCAGTTCCATACGGGCGAGCAGATGGCTCATACCCAGAAGGGCGTTCAGGGGAGTACGGATTTCGTGGCTCATATTGGCCAGGAAGTCGCTCTTGGCCCGACTGGCCCGTTCCGCTGCGTCCCGCGCCAGGGCCAGTTCCTGGTAGGAAGCGGAAAGCCCCTGGCGCATTCTTTCCAATGCCCCGGCCACCTCTCCGATCTCGTCGGTGGAGGCGCAACCGACCGGAGTCGACAGATCGCCTTCCCCGATCCGTTTGCTGGCCTGTTTCAACTGCACCAGCGGAGCCACCACCAGACGGCGCAGGACGAGAATCATGGCCAGTCCCATGACCAGGCTGGCCAGAATGCCGACACCCCCGGTCAAGTAAAACAAGGTGTCGGTTTCCCGTTTCAGCTCTTTCAAGGGAAGGACCGCGACAAGCCGCAACCCCGATTCCGAATCATCCAGCGAAACCAGACAGGGCTCATTGCCAAGAACCACTTCCCGAGGGTGACCCTCCCGGGAATCCTCCTGCAATACGCTCGGGAGAGTGCCATTCAGCAGAGACGCCCGATAGGCGTAGAGGATCTTTCCCTCCCCGTCGGCAACCAGAAAACCCCCACTCTCCCCGACACGATGGGTCTCGACCAGGGTCTGCAGGAACACCGGACGCATGCGAATGGTCAGGTAGCCTTCGACGACCTCACTTCCGTGACCGAACAGCAACCTTTTCCCGGCCTGAATTCCCCAAAGTCCATTGTCCGGATTAACCATGAACCCATACCAGTAGGGGCGATCCGGTCGTTTGAGCTCCTGGAAAAAAGGGGTGTCACCCTCCTCCTCCGTCTTATTGGCCAGTTCGGTATTGGTTACACGGGTATCTTCGAATCCATTCGGCAGGATCAAACTCACCTCGTAGTAGTCCGGAACGGCCACCTGATACCCGGAAAAGAGACGTATCAGCGCCGGCTGCAATACCGTGTAGCGCTCCTCTTCCGAGGTGGTGGTGAGATACTTTTCCAGAATCTCCGAATGGGAGAAGATCTCCAGATGGGTGCGCAGGGTCTGCAACTGGTTATGGATGCGACCGGTTGCCTGTTGGAGGGCATTATCAACTTCCTCCCGAGCGGCTTCCACCCGGGAATCCCGCATCTGTCCATACGCCAGATACCCCAGGCATCCGATGGCCAGAATCAGCAGCGGGAGAACGATCAGAGCCAGTCGCAGCTGGAGGGAGTGCATCCCTTTCACCGGATCAACCGTCCAGTCAGCTCGTTGATACGTCGCAAGGTTCGCGGGGAGATGGCGCGAACGGGTTCCGATCTCTTCAGCACCTCTTCCGGCGGGAAGATCACCGGATTGGAGAGATAGTCCGCTTTTCCCAAGGCCAGCGCCCCCTGATTGGGCGTGGCGAAGTGAAGGCTTTGGGCGTTCAGAATGGCCATATGAGGATCGTTGAGAAAATCGATGAAGGTCATGGACAGCTCACGACGGGCCCGATTGGTTCCCATAGCGAGATAATCGACCCACAATGCCGAGCCTTCCCGGGGGTGGCTGTAGCGAATGGCGGGGTGAAACTCCTGCAATTTCAGAGCATCTCCGCTGTAAACCATTGCTGCACTGATCTTTCCGGTTACCAGCGGAGAGTTGGCGCTCAGATCGATATAGCGGTAGCTGGCTACGAAAGGACGTTGTTTGAGCAACCGCTTTTCAGCCTCTTCAAGGGCGGCGGCATCCTCCGTGTTGACGGAATGGCCCAGTGACTTGAGCGCCATGCCCACCAGTTCACGTCCGGAGGAGATGGCCTGAATGCGCCCCTGAAGCGAGGCATCGGGTTGAAAGAAGTCTTCCCAGCCTTGCAAGGGCTTATCCAGAAGATCCTCCCGATAGGCCAGCCCCAAGGTACCCCAGAAATAGGGGATTCCCAGCCCCTCCGCTCCAGGACCTTCCATCCAGCGGGGCTCGATGTTGCCCAGATTGCGCATGCGTTCCCGGTTAACCGGGGAGACCCAGGCCCGACGGGCGTAAAAGGCCAAATTCGGGCCATTGACCACCATAACGTCGAAGGCATCCCCTCCCAGGCGAAGCAGTTTCTGGTCCCGCTCCTCGTCGCTTTCGAAAGGAACCTGTTTGACGGTCACTTTATTGGTCTCCTCGAAGGCGGCCAGCACCTCCGGGGCAAAGTAATCCGGCCAGGTCAGGAGTACCAGCTCCGACTCTTTTCCGGGCAGGGACCAACCGGGCCGGGGAACCATGGAAAGCGTTGCCAAACCCAACCCGAGGTGCTGCAGAACGTCCCTTCGACCGATCATGAGCGATTCTCTCCGGGAATAGCGCCACCACCCCAGCGGACCACCAGGCTGACCACCTGCCGCGCTTCACGAGACAGTTCCGGAAGCCTGTTCCCGGCCTGTTCCCACTCGGCCCGACGTGCCAGCCCTTCCAGATCGAGGGCCAGGGCGGAAAGGCGGGCGGCGCCGAAGGTGGCGGCCACTCCCTTCAACCGATGGGCCATCAAGGCCATTTGGGCTCCGTCCCGCCGCTGCCAGGCCGCATCGATGGCGACCACGCGACCGGGTAACTGCTCCAGAAAGTTGTCCACCAGCTTCCCAAAACCCGCGCCCACCTCGGCGCGCAGGGCGGACATCTCCTGAACATCCAGCGAAAGCCACAGCCCGCTTGTCTTTTGTTCCGATTCGTCCAAAGAAACCATCTCCCCAACGTGTCAAATGAAGGGATTTTCTGACTATAGTCGGATGAATCGTGCAGCTTATCTGATACCAGGGCCATGGAGAAAGGACCGAAAATAGAGACACTGAATAAGTGTCAAAAACTTCTTCAAATCATTCAGGTTTGGAAACTCGGGGAGTGGCGTACCCTTTGCCCTCGAACCATTGCAGAAGCAAATCCCGGATCAGTCGAAAGGGCGCCGGTTTATGAAAGAGCCTCACCCCTTCCGGAAGTCCTCCCCGTTGGTCGATCTCCTCTTCCGCAAGACCGGTGACGACGATGATCAGGGAGCCGCCGAGATCGGTGTTGTCATATATACTTCTGATCATTTCAAATCCATCCATGGCAGGCATGATCAGGTCCGAAATGATGATCATGGGGCGGTTCAAACCGGCCTGTATCAAGCCTTCGAAACCATTATTCGCCACGACCAGACGAATCGGCAACGCCCAGGAGGTGATGACCTGCCGAAAGATATCCATCAACTCCACATCGTCTTCGACCAGGAGAAGAACCACCTCCGCCGGTTCCCTTCCCCCTTCGAGGTCGGTCTCCCGGCGGGCCAGAACCCGGTTGATGGACTCCATGGAAACGCGACAGTGACCACCCGCCGTTTTCCAGGAACGCAACACTCCGCGTTCGATCCAGTAATGAACCGTGCGTTGGGAAACGCCGAGGCGACGCCCCGCTTCCGAGGTCGTTACGAAGTCGGTACTGCCCTGGTTGGGCTTGGGATCATCCATGTCGCGCTCTACAAAAAGGGAAGAAGGCCCAAAAGCTTGCAAAACTTGCAAAGCGTGACATCTTTTCCCCGACGATGCAAGACAAATTCATCTGGTGACGAATTGTTAACTTAAAGTAGTTTAATTTTTTCAATTTTTTATAATCATAAATATTATTGCATCAAAAAAATAATTATTAGTCAGAACCGACGGACAACAACTCAATATTAAACACCATGATATCTTCTTCCACCTGCCGGGTGGTGGGCCACCCGCATTTGGCCAGAACCGCCTGCATGGACTGATTGTCCCGCAATGTCTCCGCCCTCAAACCCTGAATGCCGTTGCGACGCGCCACCGTGGCCAGATGTTTCATCAAAAAGGTGCCGATACCCCGCCCTTGCCAGGCATCCCGCACCAGAAAAGCCACCTCCGCCCGGTTGGCCTCCGGGTCGAGATAATAGCCACCGATAGCCACGATGATCTCCCCGTTCTCCTCGGGAACCGTACCGACCATGACCACATCCCGACGATGATCAATGAAGATGAAGTTCTTGATTCGCTGAAACGGAAACCGCTTGAGGGTAGCCATGAAGCGCTTGTAAATGGAAGCCTCCGAAAGGGAATAGAGGGTCTCTTTGATGGCCTTGCGATCCCCCGGATGGGCCGGTCGAAAGGTAACCAGCGTGCCATCCTGCAACACCAGGGAGGTTTTGAGTTCCTGAGGCCCCACCAGAATCCGCCCTTCGACCTCCGACATCTCCGCCCGCAACAGCCCCAGACGAATGGCCCTTTTGAGCAGACGGGCCCGGAAATCGGGATGCGCGATGCCAATCAGGGCAATGGCCCGCTCCTGCAGGCTCTTACCGAAGAGATAGGCGACCCCGAACTCGGAAACCACATAGTGGACACACCCCCGATGGATGGCCACCCCGGCACCGGGGGTCAGGATTTCCACAATGCGCGACACCTTGCCGTTGCGTGCCGTGGAGGGCAGAACGATGATGGCCTTGCCCTCCGGGGCATGGCTGGCCCCATAGTTGAAATTGACCACGCCCCCCATACCGGAATGGATACGCGGTCCCAGAGAGTCGACGCACACCTGCCCCGTCAGATCGACCTGCAAAGCCGTATTGATGGCCACCATGCGCTGTTGCCGGAGAATCAGACCCGGATCGTTGACATACTCGGTACGGCGAAAGGAAAAAAGCGGATTTTCGTGCAGAAAGTCGTAAAGGCGGCGACTGCCCATGGCAAAACTGCACACGATCTCCTCCGGATCGTGGGTTTTCCGGGTACCCGGTATGCGACCGGCCTCGACCAACTCGATAACCGAATCGGTGAGCATCTCGGTATGGATGCCCAAATCCTTTTTGCCCGCCAGAAACGGCAAGACCGACTGGGGGGCCCGGCCAATGCCGATCTGCAGCGTCGAACCATCATCCACCAGGGATGCCAAATGTCTGCCTATTTGCTGCAGCACCGGGCCGGGAGCTGCCCACACCATCTCCGGCAACGGTTCCGCCGCCTCGACCAGCAGATCGATCTCCCAAACATGCAGCAGGCTCTCCCCTCGGGTGCGCGGCATGAAGGGGTTGACCTGGGCGATGACCAGCGCGGCATTTTCCAGCGCCGCCCGCACCACATCCACCGAAACCCCCAGACTGACCACGCCCTCCTGATCCGGTGGAGTCACCTGGATCATGGCCACATCCAGTGGCATGTGTCCTCCGGCGAAAAGCCGGGGAATATCCGAAAGCAACAGGGGGGTATAGTCCCCCCATCCGCCCTGCACGGCGGCGCGCACGTTCTCGGCCACGAAGAAGGTATTGGTGTTGAAGATCTCCTGCCACTCCCGGTTGGCGTAGGGCGCCTCTCCCAGGGTGAACAGATGCACGATTTCGACATCCGCCAAACGGCGGCGTTGTTCCACCAGGGCCCGAACCAGGGTTTGCGGAACCGCGGCTCCGGTACCCAGAAAGACCCGTTGTCCGGCCTTGATGCGGGACACGGCCTCTTCCGGCGTGGCCAATCGGGAGGCATGACTTTTTTTCCAATCGAATTCGTCCGTATAACCTTCCACCCCGTTCAATGCCTCTTCTCATCAAGCAGAATCATGTGCCCCACCGCCTGGGGAGGGTATCCGGGACGTCCCACCACCAGTGGATCGATATCGATCTTGGCAATTTCCGGAAAATCGGTGGCCAGCTGACTCAATCGTTGCAAGCTCTCCGCGATGGCGCGCAGATCCACCGCATCCGGCTCCCCCTCCCCCCCCTGCAACAAGGGGTAGATGCGGGTGGCCGCCATCATCTCCATGGCTTCATCCGCCGTTACGGGAGCCAGGTGAATCGTCGGACCGTCCATAACCTCCACGAAAGTGCCTCGAAGGCCGAAAAGGAGCAGTGGACCGAACTGAGGATCCCGGCGCATGCCGATCACCACCTGCCGGTCCCCGACCACCACGCGCTCCACGCAAATGCCGTCGAAGCGTCCTTGCGGATGGCGTTTGGCAAAGCGCATGGCCATCAGGTCGAAGGCATCCTTCACCCCCTCCAGGGAGGAGAGGTGGCTGCGCACATACTCGTTTTCGGAGATGCCGTCAAAGTCCGGCGAACTGAGGCGCAGGACAACGGGATACCCAAGTCGATCCACCCAATCCAGCGCCTCATCCAGGGAGGTGGCCAGTCCGCCTTCCGGAACAGCCATGCCGTAGGCCTGCAGCAATTCCCGACCCTCCGCCACCGCCACCCGGCTGGAGGAGCCGTCCTGATACCGGTTGAGCAGCCGTTGAACCCGCCGCCGATTGACCGGGAAGTGGGTGATCACCCGAGGCGGACGATGCAACCAGGCGGAATAGCGGCGCGCGGCGGCCAGGGCACGGGCCGCCCTCTCCGGAGAGGGATAATTGGGAATATTGGCGATGTTGAGTTCGATATAGCTCGCCATGATGCGAATGCCCCCCATGAACACCGCCAGCACCGGTTTGCCCCAGCCTTCGGGATGGTGCAGCACCTGGGCCGTCTCCACGGGGCGGGTCATGGACTGGGGCGTCATGATGACCAGAATGGCATCCACCGCGTCGTCCGTCGAGAGGATTTGCATGGCCCGGGCGTAATCCTCCGGTTGGGCATTGCCCATCAGGTCCAGCGGATTGTGCAACAAGGAGGCGGCGGGCAACGCTTCGGCCAGTTGCCTCAAGGTTTCTTCCGAAAACGAAGGAACCTGCAAGCCCAATTGCTCCAGGGAGTCCGCCGCCATGACCCCCGGTCCGCCCGCATTGGTCACCACGGCAACCCGGTTGCCGACGGGCAGGGGTTGTCGGGCCATGCAAACCATGGCGTCCAACCAGGCGTCATGGCTTTCCACACGCACCGCGCCCACGCGCTGGCAAGCCGCTACATAGGCCCGCTCCGCCCCCGGACACGCCCCGGTATGGCCCTGAACCGCCCGTTTTCCGGCGCCGCTCTGCCCCACCTTGTGGATGATCAGGGGCTTGCACTGCGCCGCCAGTTCCGCCGCCTTCAGGAAGCTCTCCCCTTTTTCCACCCCCTCCAGATAACAGGCGATCACCTGCGTCTCCGGATCCCGTGCCAGGTATTCCAGAAAATCGGACTCCGTCAAATCGGCCTGATTGCCCAGGCTGATCATTTTGGCCAAACCCAGGCCCCGGGCCGCCATCCAGTCCAGGGTTGCCGTGGCCACCGCCCCGGACTGGGAAAGAATCGACACCCCGCCCGGAGGAGGAACCGTTATGGAAAACGAGGCGTTCAGACGGGCATGCACATTGATCAGACCAAGGGAGTTGGGCCCCAGGAGAGGAACGTCATGCTCCCGGCAGAGACGGGCCAACGCCTCTTCCAGAACCGCCCCCTCCTCGCCCTTCTCCCGAAAACCGTCGGCAATCACCACCAGAGAACGGCAACGGGCCTGAATCGCCTCACGGGCCAGAGCCAGGGTTGATGAGGCGGGCACCGCCAGAATGGCCAGATCGACCGGTTCGCGGCACTCCCGAATCGAGGGGTGACAACGCCGCCCCAGAATCTCTTCGGCATAGGGATTGATGGGGTATATCGTTCCCGGAAACCCCAGCCCCAGCAAATTGGCCAACAAGGCGTGGCCAATCTTGCCGGGGGTTCGAGAGGCCCCCACCAAGGCGATGGATCGCGGTTGCATCAGCAACGACAGGGGATCGCCACTCATGGAAAAGCCTTCGTTTCAAGGTTGTCCTGCAGGGACATCCTGCCGGAGTGTCGCCGACCGCCCCCGGAAAGGCCCAGCAGGCCCCGTTCCGTCGCCGGCAAGGCCTGTGCGGTCTCCACCAGGACACTGTGCCAGGCCTGTTGGGCCACCAGGGTCTGTTGGCGCAAAGCTTCCAGTCTCTTCTCCAGAAGAGGTCGATCCAGCAGGGGGGCCTGCAATGTTTTCAGCACCTCATCCCGCCGCTCATGCAAGGCCATCATGGCCTGATGAACCTCCCCCTTCTTCTCGATCCAAACCTTCCTGGCCATCTTCAACCCCTCGGCAGAACCCTTCAGGCTGCCCCAACCCATCACCAGCGGCGAACCGGGGGCCGCATGAGCCGTGGCGGAGAGCGGATTTCCGCTGCGACTGCTCCACAAATACCCCCCCAGGAACAGGTTGGCTCCCAGCGAAACCACCAGGATCGGCATCAAGGCCTTGCGCCAGTCAATCGCCATCCCATTGCCTCCCGGAAATATCCGGGCCGTAGACCAGCAACCCGGCATCCGTTTCATAGGAGGACTCCCTGACCACCCCCTCCTCATCCGCACCCTGCCATCCCAGGACAACCCCGAAGATCATACAGCTTGCCAGAAAGAGGGCCGGCTGCCAGAAAGAGGGAAAAGGCCAATACGGTACCGAATCCTCACGACTCTGCGGAACGATATCGAGGATCCGTCGTCGCAATGTCCCACCGGGTTCCCGACGAGGCAGCGTGGCCAACAACCGCGTCAGCTCCTCTTCCGGGTTCGGGGCCAGGTTATCATCCGGGATGGAACTCCGCTTTACGCCGTTCATGTCTAAAGATCCCCCCTGCGGGACCAGAGCAGTTCCCTCAATCGTCGCTTCGCCCGCCCCAGCAGCGATTCCAGTGCCTCGGGCGTCACCCCCAGAATCTGTGCGGCCTCCTCGCCGCTGCGGTCAAGATGGTAGACCAGCAGAATTGCGCTACGCCACCTCTCCGGCAAGGCCTGCAACGCCGTTTCGAGTCCACAATGGCGCTCCTTGGCCTGCAACGCCTCATCCGGGTTGCCCCAGGAAGAGGGCTGTTCCGCATAACCCTCCAAACCCGTCTCTTCCCGTGTTCGCCTCAGCCGGTCCAGGCAGCGATTGCGCACCACCCGATACAACCAGGTGGCCACACAGGCTTCTTCCCGCCAGTGGGGCGCCGTGCCGTGCAGCGCCGCAAAGGCCTCCTGAACCACCTCCTCCGCTTCAGCCGCATCGTGCAGCAGGCGCCCGGCCAGGGAACAGGCCCCGGAAAGCTCCTTGTCCACCATCTCCCGCCAGGCATCGGGCTCTCCCCGGGCAATGCGCTCCATCAGCCTGCCATCTTCCCGTTGCCTGGCGTCGTCGGCCTTCATGTCCGATCATTCCCTCCATTCGCCTCCGGAAGAGCAGGCCTTGGCCACCCGAGCCCTGTTACCGGAACCGACCCATGCCACGCGGACAATTTCCTCGCCAACCCCGATTCAGGGCGTATCCCCATCCAGGTGGGGTGAAAGTGACAAATTCCGTCAAACTCAGTCGCCCATCCTTGTCCTGGTCCGCAAGGGTATAGACCGGGGGCACCCATCCGGGAGCGCCTCTCCAGGAGGTCAACTCTTCCTTGTCCACCTGACCATCCCTGTTGACATCCATTTGATGGAAGTGGCTCTCCCGCCAGGAACGCATGGTCTGGCCCGCATCACCCGACCGGGCGGGGACCGGTCTCCAGCCGTTCCCACCGCACTGGCACCAGGGTTGCGCCGCTGCCAGCGCCGGCATTCCCAAGACAGCAACCGCCAACAGCACCGTCATCCGAGTTCTCATCGTCGTTCTCCCCGTCGTTCAGTCCGATTGAGCAGCCTTTGACGGGTTAAACGCTGTAACGGTACCTTTCCGTCGCTCAAACCGCGACATTTTTTTTCGAAAAGCGCGGCATAATACGAAGCGGGGTAAAAGTAGTCCCACAAACTGGACAGCTGCAGAAACTGGAAATCCCTCCCACCGTGGCATATGCTACTTATTTGAGCAGGTGTCTACTTTAACCGGAAGGAGCCCTCGCCCCACCGCAGACAAGCGTCAACCACAGTGGATGATACTTATTCTAATGATGATAATAAATTTCAATAAAATCCTTCCAAAGATCAATTTCGCTGCCGCGTTTCCCTGGCTGCTCCTCTCGATGACCCTTCTTGCAACATTTTACGGCTGGGATTCGATGCGTAGAGAGGTCTTGGAGCATACACGAAACACGTTTCACTCCGGGGTTGAACAGCATGTTTCCGCCATCAAATCCCGCATGGACAATTACATCCAGGTTCTGCGCAGTGGTGTCGCCCTTTTCAATACGAAAGATTCCGTCAGCCGGGAAGATTGGCGAATTTTCGTCAAATATTTACAGCTTGAAAAAAACTTTCCGGGAATACAAGGAGTAGGCTGGTCGGTTTTCATCGCTCCCCCGGAAATGGAGAACCATATACGACGCATTCGGGAATCGGGCTTTCCCGACTACACACCAAGGCCTGAAGGCCCCCGCGATATCTACACCTCGATCCTCTTCCTGGAACCTTTCGACTGGCGAAATCAACGCGCCTTCGGCTACGACATGTTCTCCGAACCGGTACGTCGTCTCGCCATGAGCCAGGCTCGGGACAGTGGTGAACCCACCCTTTCCGGAAAAGTCAAGCTGGTTCAGGAAACCGGGGAGAAACCTCAAGCCGGAGTTCTTCTCTACCTGCCCGTCTACCATAACGGACTTCCATTGCTGGATGTCGCCCAACGCCAAGAGGCTGTTATCGGCTTCGTCTATGCACCGTTTCGCATGGATGACCTCCTTGAAAAAATTCTCGGCTCGCAGTTTCCCTTCGTGGATCTGCACATCTACGACCATTCGGATAACGCCGAGTCCCTTCTCTTCGATTCGGACGGAATTCTCCATTATGAAACACCCCCGATATTTCACCACCAGGAGACCCTCTCCATAGCCGGTCGCCAATGGCGTCTCGATTTCAAAAGCACACCTCTCTTCGAAGCAAGCATCGACTTCGACAAACCCCGATTCGTTCTTATTGGCGGTTTGATCGGCAGCCTTCTACTCTTCGGGTTATCCCAGAATCTGTCGTTTTCACAGCAAAACAGCGAACGCCACCTTCGCACCGTTCAAAGAATCGCGCGCCACGCCATCATCACCATCAACGAACGCGGCAGCATCCTCTCCTGCAATCCGGCCACGGAACAGCTTTTTGGCTACTCCTCCCGGCAATTGCTGGGTAATAACGTTAAAATGCTCATGCCTGAACCTTACCATTCGGCCCATGACGGCTACCTCTCCCGTTATATCGCCACGGAAGAGGCCCATATTATCGGAATGGACAGGGAAGTCGTCGGACTGAAAGCGGATGGCAGCCAATTCCCCCTCTGGCTCTCCGTCGGTGCGGCGCGTTCCGGCCGGGGCTGGCTCTTTGTCGGCAGTATCGTCGACATGACCGAACACAAACAAAACCTGAAGGAAATTCGCAAACTCTCATTGGCCGTGGAACAAAGCCCAAGCGTCGTCATCATTGCCGATACTGAAGGACGCATCATTTACACCAATCCCCGTTTCAGCGAGGTTACCGGATATCCGGCCGAAGAGGTTCGGGGGAAAAACCCACGCTTCCTCAAAACCGGTCATACCGACGCAGAAGAATACCGCCACCTCTGGTCCCTGCTGCAAAAGGGGGAGATCTGGCGGGGCGAAATGCAAAACCGGCGTAAAAACGGCGCCACCTATTGGGCTACCGTGGCCATTGCGCCCATTCGTCAGGAGGATGGACAGATTTCCGGCTATGTCTCCCTGCAGGAAGACATCACCCTGCGCAAGGAAGCCGAACAGGTACTGATCTCCGCCAAAGAGGCCGCCGAAAGGGCCAACCAGGCGAAATCGGATTTCCTGAATGTCATGAGCCATGAACTGCGCACCCCTCTGACGGTCATCCTGGGCTACCTGCCGCTGCTCATTGACCTGGATGCCAAAGTCCCCCTGGCCAAAAAGATTGCCGCCTCTCTCGAAGATCGGGCGCAGAGCCTCGACGACCTCCGCAAACTCTTCGCCATGATCCGGAAAATGGCCGAGGAGATGAAACGCAACGGCTCCCACCTGTTGACCCTCATCAACGACCTGCTGGATATTTCCAAAATTGAAGCAGGAAAATTGCAACTCCAATGCAACCTCCTCGATGCCGACCCGCTTCTTCAGGAGGTGGCCACCGGGCTGCAAACCCTGGCCTCAGAGAAAAAACTACTCATCATCCGGGAACCCACAACGGCGGTGGTCTACGCCGACAGGGTCCGTCTCCGCCAAATCCTGCTAAACCTGGTCGGCAACGCCGTGAAATTCACCGAGGCGGGAAGCATCACCCTTTCCGCCCGGAGTGCCGAAAAGATTGTGGAATTCCGGGTTGCCGATACCGGATGCGGTATCCCGGGAGGTGAATTGGATCACGTTTTCGACCGGTTCCATCAAGTGGACAGCTCCGCCACTCGCAAAGCAGGAGGAACCGGACTGGGATTGACCATCACGCGACAGTTGGTGGAACTCCATGGTGGGCAGATCAGCGTGACAAGCCGTTTCGGAGAAGGTACGGTCTTTTCCTTTACAATTCCCGCCGTGGCCCCCGATCCGCGTTCAACTCCGAATACAACCCCTTTGGAGAAGTGATATGGACCCAGGTACCGTGTTGATCGTGGATGATTCGGCAGATATCCGTCAAATGCTGGCCCTGCATCTGGAATTGGCCGGTTATACGGTCGTGCAGGCGGAAAATGGTCCTGCCGCTCTGCAATACCTTGAACAAAACACCCCGGAGCTGATGCTCCTCGACTGGATGATGCCGGGCATGGAGGGGCCCCAAGTGGCGCGCTCCCTGCGGGAAAACGCAAAAAACGACTCGATTTACCTCATTATGTTGACCGCCAAGGGCAACACCAGCGACCAGATCACCGGGTTGCGCACCGGAATCGATCTCTACGTCACCAAACCCTTCGATCCCGAGCTACTCGTGGTTCAGATCGAAAGGGGCGTCGACGAAGCCCGCAAACGTCGACAAGCCGTGGAAGACCGTAATCTGGCCCAAACCGATGCGCTGACCGGTTTGAACAACCGTCGCGCTTTCGATGCCGCCCTGGTTCGGGAGTGTGACCGCGCCATGCGCTACAAACGGGATCTGGTCCTGGTGATGATGGATCTGGACCACTTCAAAGCCGTAAACGATGTTTTTGGCCATGCCACCGGAGACCGGGTGCTGCGTGAATTAGGCCAGATTTTGCGGGAAAACAGCCGGGAATCGGATCTCTGTTTCCGTTACGGCGGGGAAGAATTCGCCCTGATTCTTCCCGAATCAAACCAAGAGGGGGCCTGGATTCATATCGAAAAAATCCGGAGCTATATCGAGCAGCACCTTTTTGTCGGTGTAGGCCACAAAACCGCCAGTTTTGGTTTGGCCGTCCTGGCAGAAGGGGAAAGCGAAGAGAGCCTGTTGAGTCGGGCCGATGCCGCACTCTATCAATCAAAACAGAATGGTCGCAACCGCATCACTCTTGCACCTTAACTATTGAAAAACAATATCACTTCGGCTAAGTTTTAAGTGTTTTGTATCTGTTCAGGTATACGGGGGTTCGGGGGGGATTATCCCCCCCGACGGGTCCAGGGCAGCGCCCTGGGACTTTTCCTTTCGCTGTTGACACGATCATGCCGCGCTGTGCAAGGGCCTGAATAGTTACAGTGTTTAATTTTTATTATATTAATTGTTTACACTCTGTATTTCTCTTTTCTTTCTCGGCGTTAAGCAGCTCAACATCGAAAATAAGAGTTGACTCCGGCCCCAACAGAAGCCCCATCTTGCGGTTGCCGTAAGCCAGCTCAGGAGGGATGACGAAACGATAGCGACTGCCCACCGGCATGAGGACCATGCCTTCCCGCCATCCGGGAATAACCTCGTAAAGGTGGATGTCGAGAGGCACACCCCGTCCATAGGAGCTGTCGAATTCCACACCGTTGATCAGAGTGCCCCGGTAATGCACCGTCAACAGGTGCAGTACCTCGGGTTTGGGACCATCGCCCTGGTGCAAAACCTCGTACTGCAGCCCCGTCGCCGTCTCGACAACCCCCGGACGCTGCCGGTTTTCCGCGCGGTAGCGATCCCCCTGGCGTCGATTATGAGCCGGCAGCGAGCGCCCCCGGAAAAAATTCCCCATTACGGTTGCCAGGGTTTTCAAGAACACGGTATTGCCTCCTTCAGCGAACCACCCATTCCAGACTGTACCAGAACAATACCGCAACCAACGCCGAACAGGGAATGGTAATCATCCAGGTTGCCACGATTTCAAAGGCCATGGCCCAGCGCACCCGTTTGGGATACTCGGCGGTTCCGATCCCCATGATGGTCGAACCCACCACATGGGTGGTCGAAACCGGCGCCCCCAAATGAGAGGCTCCCAACACCACCAGGCTGGATGCCAATTGGGAATCCAGGGCATGGACGGATCGAAGTTTGTAAATATCGAAAGCCAGAGTCCGGGCAATTCGCCAGCCACCGAAGAGGGTGCCCAGGGTTATGGCCAGGGCACAGACCAGCATCACCCACCACGGTACTTCAAAAGTCGGGGATATGCCGTTCAGAAACAGCACCAGGGCGATGATGCCCATGCTTTTCTGGGCATCGTTGGTGCCATGCGCGAAAGCCAGTCCGGAGGTCGTGACATATTGAAAATAGCGCAACGGACGGTTGATGCTGGGAGTCGCCAGAGTGCCGAGCAGAAAAAGCATGACCCGTTGCACCAACAATCCCATGAGAAAGCCGATGGGCGGCGAAATCAACAACGAAACCAGAACCTTGGCAAACCCCGTCAGATGTCCTTCGTGGAACAGGGTATCGAACCCCCAAATGACGTGATCCCCCCCCACGGCAACCGCCGTCGCCCCAACCATGCCACCCACCAGGGCGTGAGACGAGGAGGAAGGCATCCCCTTCCACCAGGTCAACAGATTCCAGAAAATCGCTGAGAGCATGCCACTCAGGATGACTGTAGTCGAAAAGAGTGGCGCCTGATCGTGGATGGTCACGATTTTGCCGATGGTGTTGGCTACCGCCGTTCCCCCCAACAGGGGACCGACAAAGGTAAAGATGCTGACCAGAACGACCGCCTTGATTGGCGTCATGGCCCCACAGGCCACGGCGGAAGCTGTCATATTGGACGCATCATGAAAACCGTTGGTGAAGTCAAACCCCAGCACCGCCACAATCGTGATGGCGATCAGCACCATTTCTCCTGTCACGTTTTTCCCCCTCGATTGGACGCATCCGCCGCGGGGTCTTGTGTTTGCCCCGGTTGTCAAGAGGATAACGGTAACGGCTACATATCGCCATACCCACCGACGAAAAAGTCCGCATAAAGATTGCTGCCCGCTTCCGGTGACCGTTGACAAGGCGATGAAGCGGGCGCATCATGGCGCACCTGTTGGCGGATCGTCTAATGGCAGGACGGCGGACTCTGGCTCCGCTAGTCTAGGTTCGAGTCCTAGTCCGCCAGCCAACTCTCCCGGTATCGCTTCCCAGTTCACCTCACAACGCCACCACCATGCCATCTTCGGCAAGCAGGCACTCTCCGGAGTAGGAAACGGCGCATTCGGTGCGGCGCAGCTCGTCGGGCCCCTCGATGGGATAGAAGTGGCTGAGCAGAACCCTGGCCACTCCAGCCTGTTGCGCCAGCAGACCGCATTGCAAGGCGGAAAGATGTCCCGGAGCCTTGTTGGCCTGCAGAGTCGAGCAATCCAGAACCAGCAGATCCGCCCCTTTTGCCAACTCCAGAATCGCCTCCCCCCAATCGCAATCCCCGGAACAGACCACAACCCGGCCGTCCGCCTCGAAGCGATAGCCCTGACTGGCAAATCGCTCCGAATGAACCGTCGGCGCGAAGCGAACCTGCATGCCGCCCAGTTCGAAAGGTTGGTGGGTCTCCTGCATCCGGACCTCGAACTGGGAAGGCAGTCCGGATACCGGCAGGATGAACTGTTCATAAAACCGGCCGAAACCGGCGGGACCGTAGATGGGCAACGGTTCCCGGCGTTGCAGCCCCGGCAAGCGGCAGGCGTGCAGCAAGGAGACCAGATCGCCGATATGATCCGGATGCTGATGGGTGATGCAAACCCCGGCCAAGGTGGCGAAAGAGTGGCCGAACCGTTCCATCTGGCGCAGAGTGCCGGATCCGCAATCCAGCAGCACTGTTTGGCCCCCCCCTGTTTCCAGAAGGTAGCCCGGCGCGTTGCGTCGTGCCGAGGGAATCCCGGTGCCACTGCCCAACACGGTTAACCGCATGGCCTTTTTCCGTTTCGTCGAAGGAGACGATACCACCAGATTGGGGAATTCTTTTTAATATTTTAATCCTTTAAAAAATCAAAAAAAGAAAATGTTCTGTCCTTTGACTTTTCTTTAAAAGATATTATTAAAGTACAAAAAAGTCAAAGGACAGAACATTTTCTTTTTTTGATTTTTTAAAGACTAAATATTAAACGTCAAAAGACAACTTCATGGCCACAGCCGGGCCGCCCCCCTGACCCCGCTGGCATCCCCGAAGCGTGCCGGCAGCAACGCCGTCAGCACGGAATTAGAAAAGACATACCGGGACCACAAAGCCGGAACCAGATCATAAAGGAACGTCATCCGGGAAAGCCCCCCTCCCAGGACAATGACATGGGGATCGAGTATATTGATGACCACGGACAAGGCACGGGCCAGTCGGTCGCAGTAGGCTTGCAGACAATGGTCCGCCAGGGAGTCCCGATGGTGCAGAGCGGCAATCTCTTCGGCAGAACAGGGCGCTCCCCCTCGAACCCGCCACCAGGCAGCCAAACCGTGACCGGACAAAAACGTTTCGACACAGCCCCGCCGACCACAGTAACAAGCCGGTCCCGGAAGCTCGTCCTCACGCGGCCAGGGCAACGGATTATGCCCCCATTCCCCGGCAATGGCGTTGGGCCCCTGCAGCAACCGCCCGCCGATAACGATCCCCCCTCCCACACCTGTCCCCAAAATGACACCGAACAGAGTGTCGTACCCACGACCCGCCCCGTCCACCGCTTCCGACAGAGCAAAACAATCGGCATCATTGGCCAGACGCACGGGTCGTCCCAGAACCGATGCCAAATCCGCCCCCAGCGGTTGACCGATCAGACAAACCGAATTGGCGTTTTTCAGAATCCCGCTACCCGGTATCAAAGCGCCCGGAGTCCCCACCCCCACCGGAAGCCCCGAATGACCACTCTCCTCCTCCAATGCGAAAACAAGCGAGGCAATCGTCTCAACCGTCTGCCGATATTGGCCCTGAGGCGTGGGCACACGCCGCCGGGCGACCATCTTCCCAGCCCCATCCAGAACACACCCCTCGATCTTGGTGCCGCCCAGATCAATGCCCAAACGATAGTCGCAGGTCATGACCCGCCTACTCGTCCAACTTGACCTCAACACCACTGCCCTGCTTCTCCAGCCAGATACGCGCCTCTTCCTGCACCTGACGAATCTGCTCCTTGGTCAGTTGGCGACTCAGCATCTGCAGATTTTTCAAGGCATCCTTGTCTCCCTGTACCGCCGAAAGGGAGTACCAGAAATAGGCCTTCAACTGACTCTTGCGTACCCCCCTCCCCTCCTCATACATCCATCCCAGGCTGTTTTGGGCCCGGGAATGGCCTTTGGAGGCCGCCCTGGCGTACCATTTCGCCGCCTCCTGAATATTGCGATCGACTCCGCGCCCCTCCTCGTACATCCAGCCCAGATTGTACATGGCGCTGGATTCACCCTGGTCCGCCGCCTTCTGATACCACATGAAGGAGGATTTCAGATCCTGGTCCACCCCTTGACCATTCTCCAGCATGGAACCCAGACTGTTCTGGGCCTCGGCATTACCCTGCTTGGCGGCTTCCAAAAACCAGCGCAAGGCATTGTGGTAATCGACATCCACGCCAAGCCCCAGTCGATAGAGCTTGGCCAGGTTGGTTTGGGCAATGGCGTTGCCCTGCTCCGCCGCCTTTTGAAACCATTTGGCAGCCGATTTGTGGTCTTCCGGAACACCGTCCCCATACAAAAACTTTCCGGCAAGCATCAACTGGGCGTTCAGAAACCCTTTTTCAGCCGCCGTGGAATACCACTTCAATGCCGCCATGCCATCCAGAGGAACGCCATCACCCTTTTCATAGGCACGGCCCAAATCGAACTGGGCCTCCGCATGGCCGGACTCAGCCGCCTTGCGCAACCAATCCGCCGCCTCGATATGGTCCGCTTTGCCGCCTTCACCCTTGAAAAGGCGTTGCGCCAGGATGAACTGGGATTCCATGTGCCCCTGGGCAGCGGCCCGACGGAAATAGCGGGTGGCATTGGCGGCATCGGCTTCAATCCCGCGCCCGTCCCGAAACATGCTGCCCAGGCGATACTGGGCTTCGGGCACACCCTTCTCCGCCGCCTTGACGAATCGATCGAAGGCGCCCTTGAGATCCTGAGGCATCAACTGCCCCTGCTCCATGGCCACGCCAATACGGTACCCCGCCTCGACATGGCCCAGCTCGGCAGCCTTCTGATGCCAATCCAGGGCCGCCTTGTTGTCCACCTTGACGCCGGCCCCCATTTCCAGCGCCTTGCCAAGCTGAAACATGCTTTCGACATGTCCCTGTTTGGCCGCAGCCTGAAACCACTCCACCGCCTTGACGGAGCTGCGCGGTGTTCCCAACCCCTGAAGGTAGATCAGACCCAGACGATACTGTGCCTCTTGCATGCCCTTCTGGGCCGCTTTGGTGTACCACTCCAGACTCTGAAAGGGATCCTGGGCCACACCCCGACCTTCCTGATAACGACCAGCCAGATCCAGCATGGCCTGACCGTCTCCCTGGATGCTCTTTTCCTGAAGGCTTTTGAACTCCACAGCCGCCTTCTCGCGGGCCACCTCCTCGGGGGAAGGCAGTTTGACCGCCAGGGTGTTCCACAGAAACAGACCCGCGCCGAGAATGGCCACCGCCCCCGTCGCCAGTACCGCGATGCGTTGCGGTGGGGTGGTCTTGGCACCCGCCGCCGTCTCCAGCATGGAGATCAGGTCGCTGTCCTCGCCCCCCTTCTCCGATTGGACCGCCTTCAACCAGTCCGGAATCGATTTGGGACGTTCCGTCTCGATGACCCGCAAGGCCAGATCAATAGCCTTGAGAACCGCTTCGGAATAATGACCCTGTCCAATTTCCAATGCGGGCTTCAAGGGATCGGGCTGCTGCCGCATCAAGGCATTGCTGCGTTGCGGCGCCCCGATGGGCTTGCGTCCGCTGATACAGCGATACATCACCGCACCCAGGGCATAGATATCGGTCCAGGGGCCCTGGCGGCTGGCATCCTCGAAATACTGCTCCATCGGCGCGTAGTTGGGAGTCAACATGGCCGTCATGTGGCCGCCATCCTCCCCGGATGCCCTGCGGGCCGAACCAAAGTCCAACAACACGGGGGTGTTGTCCTTGGCCCGAATGAAGATATTATCCGGCTTGATGTCCCGATGGATATACTGGGCTTCGTGCAAAACCTGAATACCCTGCATCAGGGGCATCATGACCCCCAGCAACTCCTTTTCGTCCAGGGTCTTCTTGGCTTTCAGCAAGGCGGCCAACGATTCACCGTCCTCGAACTCCATCGCCATGTAGGCGGTATTGTACTCTTCGAAGAAGGTGGTCACCCGAACCAGGGAGGGATGTTTGAACTTGGCCAGAGTCCGGGCTTCGTCAAGAAAGCGCTGCCGCCCTTTGATGAACAGAGGTTCGGCCTCCGACGATTTTGCCTGAATCGTTTTGTCGGGCCGCCGGCTGGCCAACTGGGTCGGAAGGAACTCCTTCAAGGCGACATAATTGTCGAGTCGCGTATCGTGGGCCTTGTAGGTCATACCAAAACCACCCTGGCCCAGCACCTTGACGATCTTGTACCACAACAGCATCTGTCCGATGGGCAAAGCGTCCGCCGGATGCTCCACCACCGCCGGTTTCAAAACCGAACCGTCGGTGTCATCCGTGGCGGAGGTCTTCTCCGATTCGGTGGTTGCTTCACCTGTTGCCAGGAGAGTCGCCTCATTCCCCCCGCCAGGTAGCGAAACTGCCAATACCGTAGCCGCCTCGTCGACCACGGCCTTTGGCCGGGTGGTGGGCGCTGCAGGAGGAACGACCGCCATCACCGTCGCTGCATCGTCTTCTTCCTGAGGCGCACTTCCCCGGCCAGAGTCCGACAGATCATAGCGGACACCCCCGGTATGGACCGGACGGCTCAACACCGTCGGGGTATCCTCGTCGTCCACCGAGGAAGGAGGCGGCATGACAGGAAGGCCCAGCACCGTCGGGGCATCCTCGTCGTCCACCGGTGAAGGTGGCGGCGTGACAAGAAGGCCCAGCACCGTCGGTGCATCCTCCTCCTCGGCAATCCCGCTCTTGTCGGGTTCATCCGCCGGCACCAGGCGCAAGCCACTACCCAGGATGGTCACGGCATCGTCATCACCGGTGTTCCGGTTTCCACCAGCACCACCACCCAAGCCCGTTTCCCGATCCTTGCCACTCATGATTCGACCACCCTTCCGGAAAGCCTCGCTGATTGTCTCTTTTGAACGGGCATATTAGCAGATTGCTTTCTTCAGGAACAACCCGGCGTCCTGCGGGTACGAAAGCCGTTTTTGCCCCGAGCGCGCCCGGGGCGGAAGGTCGCCTCCTTCGGAGAACCCGATTCGGCTGCCCCTTTGGGCCGAGCTTTTCCCTCCGTTCTTCCCCCACCGCTTCCCGATCCCCCGAAACGGGCCCCTCCCGGCTTGCCGGAAGCCTCGGAGGAACGCATACGCTTCAGGCGCTGCAGTATACCCCCGTTGATCTCTTTCCGGAGCCACGCCGCCTCCTCCAGTTCCGGAAAGGTGTCACTGAACCGATAGTGTAACCAGGAGTAAAGGTTCACCACACGCATGGACTCTTCCAGGTGGTCCAGTCCACGCATTTCACCCGGTCCCGGCAGAGCCCGGGGCAATACCTCCTCCAAGGCCAGATGTTTACCCCGGGCCACACTTTGAACCATGGTTTGAAAAGCCCTGACAGCTTCCAGGCTGCGCAGGGAAACCGGCGCCGCCGACAGCGTGAAACGAATCGACAGATCGAGCTGCCGGTAACGGTCGGTCATCCGGGCCAGGGCAATCTGATCGTCCAGATCGGACAGGCGGTAGACCTCCGGGTCCGGTCGCACCGTGCGGACAAACAGGGTCAACAACCGCGCCAGACTGGGATCCTTGCGATCCTCCACATCGGCCAAGGCCAGAAGCTGTTCCAGATTGGGCGCCATGGGCGCCAGCGAAATCGGAGGGGGATTGGCTTGCAGACCCTTGCGAATAGGCTCCACCGGCAGATGAAAGGTGCCGACGAAACCCACTTCGTTTTTGCCGAACCGACCGGCCCGACCGGCTATCTGCCGGATCTCCATCGCTGTCAGGGGAACCTCCTGACGATCGATGAACTTGCGATCCTGGGCAAACAACAGGGTGCGTATCGGCAGATTCAAACCCATGCCGATGGCGTCCGTCGAGGCCAGAAACGAGGCTTCGCCACTGGCGAAAAGCCGCGCCTGCTCCCGCCTGACCTCGGGAGGCAAGGCGCCGTAGACCACTGCGGTCTGGCGCCGGGTGTTGGCTTCGATACGCCGTTTCAAATCCAGTACGGCGGAACGGGAAAAGGCTACCAGAGCCGTTCCCGGCTGCAACTCGGCGAACGTGGCCACCGGATGGGGCAGCACTTCCAAAGGCACCATTCTTTCCAGAAGGGTCTCCTGCCAGGTCTCACCGGTCAGGGCGAGCAACTTCATCAGCACAGGACGCGATTCGGGCGCCCCGACGACACAGACCAGATCGGCCTGAACGCCCAGTATGGCCTGGGTCCAGGCCCAGCCGCGCTGACTGTCCCCCAGCATCTGCGCTTCATCGATGACACACACCTCGAAGGAGCGATGCAATGGCAACATTTCGATGGTTGAAGCCACATGACGGGCACCCTCCATGCGAATCTGCTCCTCCCCGGTAATCATGTCGCAGGGGAAGCCCCACTCGTTGAGGGTCGCCGCAACCTCCTGGGCCAGCAGTCGCAACGGAGCCAGATAAATGCCGTTACGGGCCGAAATCAGTTTTTGCAGGGCTTGATAGGTTTTTCCCGAATTGGTGGGCCCCAGAAACAGATGAAAATGCCGTTGTCGTTCCCGTGCCGGGAAGAGTGAATGAAAGGAGCGGACGCCGGTGACTTCGGTCGCCCGTTTTTCCAACTGGCCGCTCTCGTACAAACGAGTGAAGCGGCCATAATACTCCCAATAGCCCAGAAGGCGGGCATCCCGTTCCTCTTGAAGCCCGAGTTCCCGATCCGCGGCCACGACGATTTCGTCGTTCTCCAGGCTGTTTTCGCTCAGAACGGAGGCTAGTCGGGCTTCACGAAAACGTAACAGCAGCCGGTCAACCCCTATGGACTCGGATTCCTCGGGGACAAAGGCCTGCGGCTCCCCGATCGAGGCGGCCTCCTGGCGGAGCTGCGTTGCCTCCCGGGCCAGCCGCTCACGGGTTTGCAGCACCGCTTCGACGGCAGACTGGGTTGCGGCAACCTGTCGGATATCCTGGAGAGAGGTCATCACGCGAGACAGATGGGACTTCAACCGCTGGATGGCTTTGTGCCACCGATCCGTCTTGATTCCCAACCGGTGCAGACGATAGACCCGGTATTCCGCTTCATCCAGGGTTTCGCACGCGGCAATCAAAGGCGTTTGGCGGGCAACATCGGAGGGGCTGAAGAGAGGGACCGCATGGTGGAGAACGTGACGGCCCCGGCGCTTCCATTCACCACGAGAGGCCAACTCAACAACATCATCCGGATGCCAGAGGGCCCCTTTTTCATCAAAACCAAGGGGACAGGCCCCCGGTTTGACCCACTCCCTCTCCTGAAGATCGTCGCCGGATACGGGTAGGCTGGATCTGGCAGGCAACTGGACTGGTTCCATGTTTCAAACCCCACTCAACGGAAACCAATGCCCGATCGCGGTTTTCTCCCCACCTGCCGATCTGTATTGACGCTCGACTCTTCCTCGGAGCGGAACCTCCCGGCCATCCCGGCAGGCGGTTCCGGTTGATCTGCCGGCTTCCGGAACTGGGCCATTCGAGCCCTGTTCAGAAAGCCGCTCAGATCAATATCGTCGGAACGCTACTGCCCGCTACGCAACTGGTTCATCATGGTGCCCAGGCCCTGGAAGGCATCCTTGGGATTGCCTCCTGCAGGAGCCGCCTGACCACCGGCAGCCGCACCCATGGCATTCGACAAACCCACCAGGCCACCGAGCCCCCCCAAAGCCCCCGCTCCCAGATTGGGAACCCCCTGCTGAGGAGTGGCATTCCGCGCGGCGGCGGCGGCCTGTTGCTGACGCAACAGTTCCGGATCGACGTTCTGCAAGTTATCAGCCTTGCCTTTGGGGGCTTCGGCCATGGGATTCTGCACCTTGATCCATTGCCTTACTTCCCGACCGGCCAGCAGCACCTTCTCGGGCGTGATGGTGCGAATGCTGGCCCCGGACTCCCCGATCTGGTCGCCTTCCTGATAGAAGCGCCCATCCAGCACGACATACTTCTTGTCGCCGGATACGAAAGCCATGGTGATGACCAGACGATCAAAACTCTCCGACGGGGTATTGATGGCTACCTCGTCCATTGTCACCGCTTCGGATGAATAGCCAAGCATCTGCAGTTTGATATCACCCAGACTGCTTTTGCTCGGACTGCGCAAGCTCAACAGATTGGGAGCCAACTTCAGGATGCTCTCCTGCACCACCGGGTCGATCGCGGGAATTTTTTTGGCAAGGTCCCCCGGCGCCGAACCTGTCACGACTCCCGACTGTGCCGCCTTTTTTTGGAAGGCGATCAGGAGAGGAACCAGGTCTGCTCCGCTGACGGCAATCATACCCGCCATGCCCAGCCCCAAAACCGAGACCGAAACAAGTCCAAGATATTTTTGTTTCACGATGGACTCCGCTTCAGCGTCAATTGAAAACTCAGTTCCTGTATGTTTGTACCAAAGTTGCTTTTCTCAACTTCGTACTTCATCCCCCGAAGATTCGCGAGGAACTTGCCGTGGTGCATGCTGGTTTCGTCAAAACCACCGACGACACGCCCCACAACTTCAACCGTAGGCATGGTCATATTGGCGAACGAAACCTCCACCTTGTCCAAGAACATGCGCCCTTCACGAGCACTGGTCAAATCGGAAAGAATCCGCCCGATGGGAGGAATTTCCCGAATTTCGCTCAGTCGCTTGGAGAAGGCCACCACATCCAACTCTTCCTTGCCCACTGCCTTGACCGATTCCAACACCGCGATTTCGCGGGCGCTCTTGTCGTATTCGGCGGTCATGGCGTCGGCTTCGTTGTTGAGCCAGGCCTGACCGAAGAACAGGATGGTCACCAGCACCCAAGCCACCGCCAGAATCGGAAGAATCATGTGCTGGGTACGATAGCTGGCGATATTCATCCAGCCGGAGACGCTGTCGGAATCTTCAAGATAGCGCATGGCGGAGGGAAGGGAGGTCATGACGGCCTCGCCTTCCTCGACATCCAGACGTTGCCCCTTGAGGAACTGGTGGGGAATGCCGACCGTTTCGGAGAGGTTGACGACCCAGGCGGGAGCGAGCAAGGCAGCCTCTTCCACATCCTGAGATTTGGAAGTGTCCGCCCAGCCGCTCTGGGTGTTGTCCTTGGCCGAATCGGTGTCACCGAAACCGGAAAGGGAGACAGAGGTGGTGGTTGACTCCTTCTTTTCCTTGAAGGGCCACCAGTTGAAATAGACCAACCGGTCGACTTTGATCTTGTTCCGGCTCATGATGCCGCGAATCTCGTCCGCCGCCGAATGGGAAAGAGTTGCCCGGGCTTCCTCGTCGGTGGAATAGGAAGAGAGCCGGTTGGCCCCGTAAACCTTCCCGCTCCGTCCAACCATCAGGTCGACATGGCGATCGTGTTCGAAAAGCACGGCCAGATTTTCGGTCCGTCCCAGTCGACGCAGGATTCCGTAGAGGATGGCGTTGGTCGAGAAGACCAAGTGGTGGCTTGCATCCGTATACACCCGGTCCAGATAGGGACCGAAACGCTCCTGCTCCACGACGGTGTAGGCGATATCGGTCGTCCCCCGCCCCCGAGAACGTTTCCACTGGGTCAAAACATTGGCGGAGGCGCCCGCTTCACCGATATCCTGCAATTTGCGTCGCAGCACGACCTCGGCGTAGCGCACCGGGGCATCCACCACCATGGTTCGCGGTGGGCACCCCTGAAAATCCGTCACGAACCATTTGTCGCCATGGATCAGTGACAGATCCTCCACGGGTATGGCCTTGCGACGACCGACGAGATAAGACTTGCCGTCCAATTCGAGGAGGAGGTGATCCTGGAACGATTTGTTCATTTGCGATACACCAGATAGGAGCCTTTGAGATTGACCACCACGGAGTTACCCACTTCGCCCTGTACCGCCTTCTGCAGGGCGGCAGCCTGTTTCGGATCCATGCCCTGGAGGGTGGGGGACACCATGCTGAAGGTGACCGGCTGGAAGTAGTAGTTCCCACCATGCCGGGCGTTGTCCAAAATCGTCCGCATCTGAGCGACACTCATCGCCTGATCGCGAATATCCACGGCGTAGGTGCTCCAATGCACGGGATCCACCCCTGCCGAACGTGCCGATTGCAAATACTGGCGCACCTGCTCGGAGAAGGCCCCGTAGACCTCCACCCGCTTGCGATACCCTGCCATTTCGCTTTGAATCCGCCGTGATTCTTCCAGCTTCTTCTTCGCCTCTTGATAACGGGTGTAAGCAGAGACGCCATCCGTCATCTGGAAGGGCATCAGCCCCCCAGCGACCACCGCCAGCACCAGCAGCAGGAACCGGTATAAAATCTTCATGACAAGACCATCCCCCTATCACCATGGCAACCGCTCAACCGCATGGATCTACCTCTCGTCGCGGGTATCCGGCACTTTTTACAATGGAGCATGACTTTACCTCGATCAGTGATCAAGATCAACCGAAGCGCTTGTGAATTTTTTCCCACCTCCTTGCCCTCTTGTTCCCCGCCCCGAAAGCAGGGGAATCGCAAACCATTGACCTTCTTCACCCACTGATGGTATTGATAGGATTAGCTACTGCAATATCGGCTCGCCCCGAGGGAACAGGCACTTCACATGCAAATTCTGATCCATCCTATCAGAAGGTGTGAATCCAGAGCCCGGCAACGGGGAAATGGAACGGGCCTCCTCCCCCGATTGGGGGATCTTATATGCGGGGGTTGACGCTCGGGCCGAAATAGCCCACTATAAGGGCGTACAATAGATCCAGCTTCCTGTTGCCCTCATGCATGTTGCATGAGGGTGTATTATAGGGAAATTTCAAACTCCATCCTGATTCACATGATTAAGGGAGACAACACGGTGCACAAATTCCAATCCGTCCTCAAAACTCGCCGCGAGAAGGGTTTCACGCTCGTTGAAATGGCCATCGTCCTGGTCATCATCGGCTTGATCCTTTCGGCCCTGTCCGTTGGTAAGGACCTGCAGCGGAACGCCAACTACAAGCAGATCATCAACAAGTTCGTCGGCCAGTGGGCTCAGGCCTACAACCAGTACTACGAGCGTACCGGTCTGGTTCTCGCCGACAACGAGACCACCCCCACCGGTAAAGTCGGCGGTCGTACCGGCACCAACGGTTCCGAGTGGTCCGGGGCCACCCTCTCCGGGGAGATGAACTCCTGGGGTATCAAGGTTCCCCTGGGCGACGGTGGCGCTCCCGATGGCGTGGGTCGTACCCGTCTGACCTATCATGACACCGCCGGTCGTCCCCACACCCTGTTGGTCTCCTTCATCTACCAGAATTTGCGCGCGGCTAATTCCGGCGGCAACTTGGTCGGCAATCTGATGAAGATCCAGGATGTGGCTCCCCAGTTGGCCAGCACCATGGACTCCCTGATCGACGGTGAGATCGGCTACAGCGCGGGCAACTTCCGTACCGAAGCTGATTTCGCTCGCACCCAGGAAGAAAATGACAACGAAGTCGGCGTCACCGCTTGGTGGAAGATGACCCAGTAATTCGGAATTTTCCGAATCATCTGTTTGAAAAAGCCGGTCGCAAGACCGGCTTTTTCTTTATGGATTTCGGTTGAAGCATTGACCTGACGCCCCGGCTTTGGTCCAATATTGCCCCTGGATCGGGGGTGCGTGCCGCCCGTTGTTGTTCCTTTCACCCTGCAGGAGATTATCGCCATGGCTCGTGTTTACAACTTCAGCGCAGGCCCGGCCGTTCTGCCTGTGCCGGTCCTCGAACGCGCCCGCAATGAGATGCTGGATTACCAGGGCAGCGGCATGTCCGTCATGGAGATGAGCCATCGCTCCAAGGTCTACATGGCCATCATCGCCGAGGCCGAAGCCCTGCTCCGCGAGTTGATGGGCATCCCCGCCAACTACAAGGTTCTCTTCCTGCAGGGGGGGGCCACCCTCCAGTTCGCCATGGTGCCCATGAACCTGGTCGCCGACAGCACCACCCCGGTGGATTATATCCTGACCGGCATGTGGGCGCAGAAAGCCGCCAAGGAAGCCGCCAAGTTCGCCAAGGTACAGGTGGCCGCCTCCTCCGAATCGACCAATTTCAACCGTATTCCGCAACAGGCGGAGCTGAATCTCGATCCCAAAGCCTGTTACGTTCATATGACCTCCAACAACACCATCTTCGGCACCGAATTCAACTATGTGCCCGAAACCGGCGACGTGCCGTTGGTGGCGGACATGTCCTCCAATATCCTCTCCCGCCCCGTGGATGTCTCCCGCTACGGCATCCTCTACGCCGGCGCCCAAAAGAATCTTGGTCCCAGCGGTGTCACGGTGGTCATCATCCGGGACGATCTGGTGGGACGCACCGCCGCCAAACTGCCCACCATGATGGACTACAAGCCCCAGGTGGAAAACGGCTCCATGCTCAACACCCCGCCCACCTATGCCATCTATATCCTGGGACTGGTGCTGCAATGGGTGAAGGAGGCCGGGGGCGTCGCCGCCATCGAAGCGCGCAACATTCGCAAAGCCAATCGCCTCTATCAGGCCATCGACTCTTCCAGTTTCTACCGCAATCCCAACGAACCGGAGAGCCGGTCCCGCATGAATGTCCCCTTCACCTTGGCCAAGCCCGATCTGGAAAAGACCTTCCTGGCGGAAGCCAAGGTGGCCGGACTGGTCACCCTGGAAGGGCATCGCTCGGTCGGCGGCATGCGCGCCTCCATCTACAACGCCATGCCGGAAGAGGGGGTGGAAGCCCTGGTCGCCTTCATGCAGGATTTCGAGAAACGTCACGCTTGACATTTTTCGGAGGTTGGCCAACAGTGCAGGGAGTCCTCAACCCGATCACCCGTGGAGAGCCCCGTGACGAACCCCGTGCCGTGGTCGGACGCTTATTGCCTGGGCATTCCCGAGGTGGACGGTCAGCATCGGCGCCTGTTTCAGATTTTTGACGAACTCAATGCCTCGGTGGCCCAGGGCACCGGCATCGAATCGATGGCGACCTTCCTGTTGCGACTGAAAGGCTATATGGCCTGTCATTTCCGCTACGAGGAGATGCTGATGAAAAACAACGACTATCCCGACCTGGAAGGTCACGCCGCACTGCACCATCAGATTCGCGGAGACTTCAACAAATTGCGTCGCCAGTTCGACCAATCCGAAAGTTCGGGTGCGCAAATGCGGGTTGTGGAGGAGATGGTCCGTTTTCTTCATACCTGGCTGATGGATCACATCCATCGGGCCGACCGCGCCTTTGGCCTCTATCTGCATGAAAAAAGCGTCCTTTGAGGAGACATCCGCTCCGGAGGTGACCGTTTCGGCACCTCCGGAGCGGTGTGTCCCCACGCCGATTCAGGTCACCTTCGACCAGGGCACCCTCCTTATTCAAGCCGGTTCAGCCGACATGGCGCCACTGGTTCATCTGGTGCAATGGGATCCGAGGGCCAACGCTTTTCGCACCCAGGCCCGTCATTACGGACCTATTTTATTGAATCTGCACCAACGCAAGATTCCCTTTCAAGACCAGGCCCGGCAATTTTCCACCCGAGACTTTCGCGCCAGAGGCGAACCGCCCATGCGCCCTCACCAGCAAGAGGCCTTGAACGCCTGGAACAAACAGGGCTGCAAGGGTGTGGTGGTATTGCCAACCGGCGCCGGGAAAAGCTTGCTGGCCCGAAGGGCCATGTGCCTGGTGCAACGGGACACGCTGATCCTGGTTCCCACCCTGGATCTGATGCATCAATGGTATGAACAGTTGTCCCGAGTCTTTGCGCAACCCATCGGCCTGCTGGGAGGCGGTGATCGTCTGGTCGAGCCCATAACCGTCTCCACCTACGATTCCGCCGTGATCCACATGGAGCGCATCGGCAATCGCTTCGGCTTTCTGGTCTGTGACGAATGCCACCATCTGCCGACACCCTCCACCCGTCTGGCGGCCACCCTGTGTATCGCGCCCTTCCGGCTGGGTCTTTCCGCCACGCCGGAAAGGGCGGACGGGGGGGAGCAGCAGCTTTTCGACCTGTTGGGACCCCTGTGTCATCGCACCGAAATTCCCGAACTCGAAGGTTCCTTTCTGGCCCCCTACCGCTGGGAACAGGTCGCCATCGAGCTGGATGCCGACGAGCGCGAGGCCTACGAAAGCTCTTATGCCCACTATCGCCAGTTCATCAAGGAACAGGGTATCTCCTTGAAGGATCCCGGCGGCTGGAGTCGCTTCATCCAGATTTCCGCCCGTTCCCGGGAAGGACGTGCGGCCATGGAAGCCTGGCGTGTGCAAAAACGTATCGCCCGGGCCTCCCGATCCAAGTTGCGCTCCTTGTGGGAGTTGCTGCGTCGTCATCGGCAGGAGCGCATCCTGATTTTCACCGACGACAACGCCACCGCCTACACCATCGGGGAGACCTTTTTCCTGCCGGTCATCACCCATCGCACCAAGGTTTCCGAACGCAAACGCTTCATGGATGCCTTCCGTTCCGGGGCTTGGTCGGTCATGGTCTCTTCACGGGTTCTCAACGAAGGTGTGGATGTTCCCGAAGTGGCGGTAGGCATCATCGTTTCGGGCACCGGCAGCGTGCGGGAGCATGTGCAGCGACTGGGGCGCATTCTGCGACCGGCCAAAGGCAAACAGGCCATTCTCTATGAACTGGTCTCCTCGGATACGGCGGAAACCTTCACCAGCGCCAGACGCCGTCAGCATCTGGCCTATCAGCGCCAGGAGGAGGCATGCTGACTCGGGACTTGTTGCGTTTTGCCATTCGCAATCAGCAGCTCACTCCCCGCTTCGTGGACCTGACGGATCAGAGTCTGCTCAATCTCGGAGACGACCTGATCACCTTGCATCGAGAAGGCCTCGGCCAAACCAGTGAAGAGCTTGAAGACGCCGCCGACACCCTGGTCAATGCCAGCCGCAGTCCCAAGGTGGCCAGAGGGTTGCTGAAACTGGTTCAGGACCGTTGTCAATTCAAATCTGCGGACGATGCCGTCATGCGCCTGCGGGAGGAGATTCTGGCCCACTCCGCCCGCCTGATCGGTCAACCCGGCATGGGCCATCTGGAAGCCTTTCGCGCCGAGGTGGCCAAAGCGTTCGACACCTCTCCCGACGAACTTTCCGAACGGCTTTACGGCGACCTTCCGCAACGTCTGACGCTGCTCGCCTTCGATGACCTCACGCCTGTGGAACTGCTCAATCGTTACAATCTGGCCCAGGTTCAAGGCATCCTGATCACGGCGGGCTCCCTGACCCTGACCCTGGAAGATGAGCAGGTCGGGCGGTTACGTCAGGTGTTGCGCGCTCTCAAATTCTTTCGCCTGCTGGTACGCATCCACCCCCTTTCAGCCAATCGTTACGACGTTGTGGTGGATGGTCCCCTGTCCATTTTGGAACAGACGCAGAAATACGGCTTTCAACTGGCCTGTTTTTTTCCCATCGTCACCCTTCTGACCCACTGGCGGCTCGAAGTGACGGTAAAATGGCCTGAAAAGCCCGTCATGACCCTGACCTTGGATGAAACCTCGCCCCTCCGGCCCCCGCACCGACACCTCGGCACCTATCGACCGGAAGGGATCGATCTCTTTGCCAAGGCTTTCCTGGATGCCGATTCGGAGTGGCAACTGTTGGAGGAGCAAGTCGCTTTGCTCGATTTAGGGGGGCAGGAGTTATGTGTCCCGGATTTCACCTTTCGGCATCGTTCGGGCAAGGAGGTTCACCTGGAGCTTTTTCACCCCTGGCACGCCGGCCCGCTGACCCGCAGGTTGACGGCTCTGGAGAAGGGGTCCACCGCTTCGGCAACCCTGCTGCTGGGGGTGGACCGCAGTCTCTCCCGCCGCCCGGAGATGATGAGTCTGTTGCAGGGATCGGCCTGTTTTGGCAAAAAGGGTTTTCTGTTCAGCGAGATGCCGCCTGTGGGCCGGGTGGTGAAGATTTTGAATGAGACGTTGGCCTGATGATGAAGTCCAGGTTTGAATATTTGCCTTTCAACATGTTTCCTTTAAAGTATCAAAAAAAGAAAATGTTTTGACTTTTTATTTTATAATAATACATTTAATAAATTTTCATAGAATCAATAAACAAGTCAAAAGACAGAACATTTTCTTTTTTTGATACTTAAAAGACAAAATATTGAAAATATAAAACACAAAACAGCGTCAGGACTCTTCCGGTTTACTGTAGCAGGGACAGGGAACGTGATACAAAGGGTTGCCTGGAGCGTCCAGACGCATGGCCACCAAGCGCCGCCCGTAAACACAAGCCCCGTCCAAACCAACGGCGTGTTGACTCAACTGCACCCCCGCCCCCGCCCAATGGCCGAAGACCATCTTCTCTTCCGGAGACCAATGGCGATAGCTATGCCAGGGCTGAACCGGAGACTCCGGTGGCGGCAACATGAAGGGATGGGCCAACCCCGACTTTCGCAGCATGCCCGGCCAGACCATACTCCCATCGGCGGCGCAAACCCGAATCCGGGTAAAAACGGTGATGTCGTACCAAAGGCGCATCCGGGCCTCGGAAGGGGGAGGCTCCTTCACCGGCAGATGGCCCCACTGGCCGTCGAATACCGATGCGGTGTGTTCCGGATTCCCCAGAACCGCCGAGGCGGCCCTGGAGCGGGCCATCGCCTCATCCAGACTCCATCCGGGAGCAATGCCCGCATGCACCATGCTCCAGCCCAAAGCGTCATCGCGATGCATGAACGGCAAACCGGAGAGCCATTGCAGCAACTCCTGCCGATCCGGCGCGTTCTGCAACCACTCGAACCAGGCCCCGCCGCCACCGGGATGAACCCCCGCCAGGACGGAAATGGCGCGCAGATCGTGGTTGCCCAATACACAAACCGCATCCTCGCCGAGGCCGCGCACCCGGTTCAACACTTCCATCGACTTGGGGCCACGGCTCAACAGATCGCCGACGAACCACAAGCGGTCCCGCCCTCGGGTGAAGTCGATGACCTTCAGCAATTGCTCAAGCTCGTCGAAGCAACCGTGAATGTCCCCAATGGCGAAGATGGCCATCGCACTCTCCCGGAAAGTAGCCGTCACTGTTGGGGCGTTTGACATTCACCATCTATTGGTCCCTGGCGGCGTTGCAACCCGGTTCGGAATGTCATGTAGGCGAACTACATTCCGCTTCCTCACCATCTTGCGCCTTGCCAGGAACCAAAATCAGGCAAATGTCAACACACCCTAGGATTTTCCCCAATTCTTGAACGGATTGGCCACAAGATTGGCGTTGAAATAGCGCGGATCGTCGGAAACTTCCCGTCCCACCCAATCCGGCAGGGTGACTTCCTGGTGTTCGTCCCGCAACTCGACTTCGGCCAGGATCAGCCCCTCGTTTTCACCGAAGAACTCATCGACCTCCCAGACCAACTCCCCCTGCGGAATACGATGGCGTTTCTTCTCGATCAGGGGCCGTTCGCAAATTTCCTGCAGCAGGATGCGGGCATCTTCAAGGGGAATGGGGTATTCGAATTCCGAGCGGGTCACGCCCCGGGTCACGCCCTTGATGGTCAGGGTACCCTTGTCCCCGGCAATGCGCACGCGCACCACCCGTTCCCGTACCGTGGAGAGGAATCCCTGGCGATATTCCGAAACTTCACCCAGATGACGCCAAGCCTCTCCACGAACCAAAAACTTCCGTTCGATTTCCTTTGCCACTGTTTCCTCCCCCTGAAGGCACCCCGTGTTCAGGGTACCAAATCCTCCGGCCATTTTTCAGCGCCACGGGCGGGACTTTCACCACGCAGCAACGAAGCGAATGCCGTCATCGCCTGCCAGGCGCTGCCGATGGGATAGTAGAAACCATCCCAGTTGTCGTGCCCCTCCCCGTCGTAGACGGGCAGAACGTAATCGAACTTCCAGGCCTCCCTCATTTCCAGGATGACGGCGACGCTGCGACGTTCGATCTCCTCCAGATCCGGAAGGGAGAGGTTCCCCTTGAACTTGCGGGTGCGGTGCAACAGTTTACGGCGCTGCACATCAGCCACGAATCGTCCCAGATCGACCCGTTTGTCCGCCTCCTTCAGATAGAGAATCTCCTGCATCGACAGCGGAGAGAGGAAGATGGACAAGGTGGGAAAGCGTTGCCAGAATCCCATCTCCCGCATTTTCACCGGCACGAAGGAGTTACCCTCGTAGAAGGCCACCTTCCCCTGGGCCAGGATGGTGGCAATCTGAGTCACATTGAGGGCCTGCAGATCCCCACGCACATTGGCCAGGATATGGTTGTCCTTTCCCGCCATGGCTTCGATCTCACCACGGGGGCGGAAAAAGTAGTCCCGCCCATCCTCCTCACCAGGCCGCGGAGCCCGGTCATTGAAGAGTACCAGTTGCTGGAACGAGCCCACCAAATCGGGATAAAAACGCCGCATCGCCTTGTAAAGGGCATTCTTCCCGGCGCAGGAAGGTCCCGCCAGTATCACCAGTCTGCTCATGAAGTCTCCGAATAACCAGCACGAAGGAGCCTGCCGCCGGGAAGCCCGGAGAAGGAAACCCTACTTCATGGAGAGTTCCCGCTTGAATATCGCCTTGTGAATGTCTCCCAGGCTGACGATGCCGACGAGCTTGTTCTCCTCATCGACCACGGGAATGCGCCGAAAGCTGTGCAGCGCCATGTAGGAAGCGGCTTTCATGATGGGCTCATCCTGATTGACGGTGAAGACCTTGGCCGTCATCAACTCCCGCACCGTTTTGGACATGACATCGGCGTAAGAGTGTTCCATGGTTTCGAAATCCCGACCGCGCAGAGGATCGTTGAGGAAATCGGCATAGCTGGGCAACAGGCAGTTGAGGATATCCTTTTCGGAGATGATGCCGATAAGGGCCTGCTCCTCGTCCACCACGGGCAACCCGCTGATCTTGTTGGTGCAGATGACGGCGGCTACGTTGCGTACCGTATCGTCGGGGCGGGTGGTTCGTACCTCTTTGATCATCACTTCCTTGACGAGCATTGCCTGATCCTTTCATGCAAATGATGGCCAGAACGGCCGTGGGGTTTTTGGTTTCTATCCAAGGAGCCACCCCGTCTTATTCATAAATTTCTGCCAAGACGAGGCGAAATTGTCCGCCCCTTTTCCGGGTCGAGTCAAGGAAGGGAATCATACTCCGGTTCCCACCCCGCTTGACTCTTCATCTCCTCCAGCAGATCCCCCGCCACTTCGCGAACCATGGGATCGGGATCGTCCAGGGATTTTTCCAAAAGGCGCAAGGCGCTTCGGGGACAATCGATCAGGGAGAGAAAATGGCAGGCATCCCCGCGCATCCGCGCCTCGGGATGCTGCACCAGTCTTTCCAGGGCAGACAAAAGGCCGACGGCCAATCCGCTGCCCTGCAACTCCTCCAATACCACCCCCATGCCCAGGCGGGTCTGCAGTCCGACCTCGACATCGGCCATCAGCAAGGCGAAAGCCTGCAGTCGGGCCGGATCTTCGCGGACCATGGCCAAAACCCGGTGGCGCTGACCGCGATTGAGACGATCCTCGAAGTAGACGGCCATGCCCCGAATATGGTCAGCCCGTTCAGCCCAGCGCAACAGCTCGGCATAGCCCTGCGCCTCCTCAAAGACAAACGGACCGATGCGGTACCAGGGCACGCTGCGAATGCCCAACCGGGAGACCTCCCCGGCATGATACGGGGCCTGCAAACCCTGCAACGAAGAGAGCCTGCCCTCTTTCAACAAGCGGCTCATGCCCTCCAGCACCATGCCGCAGTGGGGACACCCCGGCGCAACGACCAATAATGCATCCGGTGGAGTGCGCTCTTCCATTTCTCTCCTGAATGAACGAAGCGTAATGCGCTTTATGGACAATCGCCGGCAGTCTTGGTTCCCGATTCCCTGCGAAAAGCATATCCCATGAGCACGGCCGGTTCTCTTGCCGCCGAGGTGAGGTAGTAGCCGGGGCGTTCCCCCTGGCGTGAAAACCCGCACCGTTCATACAAGCCAAGGGCTGGGCCGTTGGAAGCGCGCACCTCCAGTTCCATACCCTCCCCCCCTTGAGCGCATGCCTTCTCAAGCAGGTCGAGCAACAGCCGTTTGCCCACCCCCCTGCCCTGCCAATCCGGGGTGACACCGAGGATCATCAATTGCCACCAGTCGCATTGCCGGCGCGCCACGGCATAGCCGATCACCTCTCCGCTCGCGGTGCAGGCCACCCTTGTCAGGGCCTTTTCGAGCAACTCCTCTTGAAATTGCCGCGCCTTCCACGGCGGAGAACCGATCCGGGCCTCGATCCCGGCCAACCCGGGGCAATCCGCCTCCGTCATGCCGCGCAGAACGATCATTTCGCCGCAGCGAGGGTAATCTGGGGAGGTCGCAGATAGAGGGGTTCACAAGGATCCCAGGGAGAAAGCAGTTCATCGTCCGGCAACAGGGCCGTCAACCGGGCCAATCGATCCAGATCCACCCACGGCTGCTGAAGCGGAAAAATGAGTCCGGGAAGGGGATCGCCCTCCCCGAGCAGCGGGCTGCCATCGCCCACCACCGCCAGTTGGCCCTCCGTGGCGGCAAATGCCGACAACGCCTCGCCCAAGGGATGCGGATGCCACAGGCGGGCGGGCCAAAGAGTCCGGGGAATGGGGGCGGCACAGTCGAAGAGCGCCCCGTGAACCTCGCCACGTCGGGCATCGAGTACCACCGCCACCTTCGAAAGGGCCTGCGGGGCCCCGTGATACATGGCGGCGTGCAGACTCAGTGTGGACAAGAGGGCCAGTGGGGTTCCTCGGGAAAATGCCAGGCCCTTGGCCAGACCCAACGCCACCCGCAAACCGGTGAAGGAACCGGGCCCCGCCGTCAACCCGATGCGATCGAGCCGGTCGGGAGTGAGTTCCGCCTTCTCCAGCAGACGATGCACCAGCAAAGCCAGGCCGCTGGAGGAGCTGGTCAAGGTACCCTCCAGACGTTCGGAGAGCAACGGCGAACCGGTCCGGGCAATGGCCGCGCCTGCGGGTCCGAAGCCGGCATCCAGCACCAGAATGTTCATGGTCACCCCTGTGGAGGCGGATCGACATGGAAAAAGCGCCGCATCTCCTCCAGATCACGGGTGATGCGTACCGGAGGCAACCCGGCGCGGAATTGCCGACCGTAGGGCCGGTTCATGAAGCGCACGTCGAGAATGGCCATGGCGCCCCGATCATCCTTGCGCCGCAACAGGCGGCCCAACCCCTGTTTCAGGGTCAAGACCGCCTTGGGTAACGACAGATCCCGAAAGGGATCCCCCCCTTGGTGGCGGATGTAACGGGAGCGGGCGGCAATCAGCGGATCGCCCGGCGAGGGAAAGGGCAGCCGGTCGACCACCACCAGGGATAAGGCCGCTCCCGGTACATCGACCCCTTCCCAGAAGGTTCCGGTACCGAGCAACACCGAGGCCTCTTCCCGACGGAACTGATCGAGCAGTTCCCGTTTTGCGCTCTGTCCCTGCCAGAGCAACGGATAGGGCAGCGACTTCAACAACTCCTGGCGCACCCCTTCCAGCATGCGAAAGCTGGTGAAAAGACAGAGGGCCCGTCCCCGGCTGGCCTGCAACAGGCGTTTCAGCTCCTCCGCCACCGCCTGGGGATAGGAGGGGTGGTCCGGTTCCACGAACTCACCGGGCACGTAGAGCAGGGTCTGGCGAGACCAGTCGAAACTGGTGGCCAACTGTTCCGTGGCCGTCTTCTCCGGTTCGCATCCCAATTGCCGTATCTGATACTGAAAAGCGTCGGCCCCCTGGCTGGTAGCCAAGGTGGCGCTGGTGAAAATCAGGCTTTTGAAACGAGGGAAGAGATTGTCCTTCAGGGTATCGGCCACCGACAGAGGAGCCGCCTGCAACAGGATGCCCTTGCCCCGGCTCTCCCACCAGTAGGCCCGTTCGGGGTCATCCAGAGTACGCAGATGGCCCGCCACCTCCAGAAGCTCTTCGGCGCGTCGACCACAGGCGGCGATGCCCGTTCCCCGACTGCGGTGGGGTTCCAGGGCCTGCATCAACTCCTGCAGCGCCGACTCGCATTTGATCAGGGCCCTGCCGGGCTCCCGGTTCATATCCTCCGGTTCCAGGCCTTTCTTGTTGTCTTCGGCGGGAAAGGCGTTGCGCAACACCGTAGCCGCCTCTTCCAACACGGTCGCCGCTTCCGACACCCGGGTATCGTCCGCCGCCTCCTGAAACTCGGCGCGGGTATCCCGCGCCAGTTCCATCAAACGGAAATTGCTCAATTCCCAACAGAAAAAACGGGTCACCACATCGGGTAACTGATGGGCCTCATCGAATACCACCAGATCGCACTTGGGCAGCAACTCGCCGAAGCCCTCCTCTTTCAGGGAGAGATCCGCAAAGAACAGGTGGTGGTTGACCACCACCAATCGGGCCTTGAGAGCCCTCTCCCGGGCCTTGAGCAGGAAACAGTCGTCATAGTCGGGACACCCCTTGCCCAGGCAACGCTCTCCTCCGGCATGCAGCGCCCCCCACATGGGCAGGCTCTCCGGGAGACCGTTGATCTCGTCGCGATCCCCGGTCGAGGAGGTGTTGCTCCATCGGTCCAGAACCTCGAACCAGCGGCGGTCGGCCCCTCGCAGCAAAGGATAATGGGTGCGGAACTGGCGCAGACGGTAGAGACAGAGATAGTTGGCCCGACCCTTGAGCAGGGCCACATTCAGGTTGGCCCCCAGCGCCGCCTGGAGTTTTGGCAGCTCCTGCTCCATGATCTGATCCTGGAGCGCTTTGGTGGCCGTGGAAATGATGGCCTTACTGGAACGGCTCAACAGCGGAAGCAGATAGGCTACGGTCTTGCCGGTGCCGGTGCCCGCTTCCACCAGGAAGACCCGAGGCTCGGCAATGGTCCGTATGACCCCGGTAGCCATGCGCCACTGGGCGGGACGGGGCTCGTAACCCCCGTGAGCCCGAGCCCACGGACTTTCGGGGCCCAGCAGTTTATTGACTTCCTCTTCGATGTTCACACCCACTCACCCATTCCCTTGACCCGCCCTGCCATTGCCGTCAGGGTAGGACGGAAGGTGATCCCGTGCAAGCGTTGATTCTCAAGCCCTTCCTGAAATAAGATACGCTCATGAAAATCGCACGCCGTTTCAAATTCGAGGCTGCTCACCAACTGCCCTATCACGACGGGGCCTGTCGGCGTTTGCACGGTCATACCTATCATCTGGAACTGGAGCTCCAGGGTCCGGTTCGACCGGTCCGTCCGGAGGATCCCCAGTCGGGGTTCGTGGTCGATTTCGGCCTGTTGGACCGCTTGATCAAAGGCGACCTGCTGGAACCCTGGTTGGATCATCAGTACCTCAACGACCATCTGCCCGGCATCCTCTACCCTTCCGCCGAGCGGCTGGCTGCCTGGATTCTGGTCTGGTGTCTGGATCATGCCCCCCTCGGGGAACTTCTGGGTCGGGCGGGGGTGACTCGGGTAAGACTTTGGGAAACGCCCCGTTCCATGGCGGAAGCCACTCCCGAGGAGGCCCGTCAACTCTTTCCCCGGGGGCTTCCCCTGCCCTGACGCCGTGATGACCACCTTTCCGGTCTGCGACCTGTTTCATTCACTGCAGGGAGAGGGTTCCCGCGCCGGGATGCCCATGACCTTTCTGCGCTTCTGGGGTTGTCCCCTGCGCTGTCCCTGGTGCGACGAACCACGGCATCGGGATCCGGCAACGCGGCAGGATCTCTCACTGGAAAGACTCGACGAGAAGATCAATCGTTTGGCCGGGGGCAACCCGCATCTGTTGCTGACCGGAGGGGAACCGCTGGCGGTTGCGGGTTTGCAGGGGCTTGTGGACCACTTCCGGGGCCGGGGATACTCCCTGGCCATGGAGACCAGCGGCGAAGGCGGGCCGTTCCCCGATGGACTGGACTGGATCACCCTTTCTCCCAAAACGGTCCTGCCGGAAGACCACTTTCGCCGTGCCGACGAGGTGAAGTTCGTACTGGGGCCCGGAGAAAACAAGGAGGAGGAGGGCTTCATTCTGGAGTGGAGTCGCCTCCACCATCTGGTTCTGGTCCAACCCCGCTCCCAGGGAGGAAAGATGGTTGCCTCGGCTCGGGAACGCTGTCTGAAACTGGTACTGGCCTCGGAGGGACGCTTGCGCCTCTCCCTGCAGATTCACAAATGGCTGGGCCTGCCGTGAAGCCCCCGGTGCCGCGATTGCTGCTGATCTCCGACGGTCTGGCCGACCCCGCCCTTCCCGACAAGGTGGAAGCCGGCTGCCGGGGCGGTCTGCCCGCCTTCCTGCTGCGTGAACCCTCCCTCGATCATCGGCGGTTGCAGTCCCTGGCCATCGAACTGCTGGGGCTGCTGATGCCGCGCAAAGTGACCTTTCTGATCCATGCCCGGGTGGAACTGGCCCTCACGCTGCCCCATGCGGGTTGCCACCTGCCCGGAAACGGCATGCCGACCCGTCAGGCCCGGGCCATCCTCGGCCCGGAGCGACTGCTGGGCAGATCCTGCCACACCTCGCGCGAGATGCGTGTGGCCTTCGGAGAAGGAGCCGATTACGTAACCCTCTCCCCCCTTTTTTCCACAGCCTCGCATCCGGGGGCTCCGGCACTGGGGCTTGAAGTCTTCGCTCAATTATGCCGGCAGGCGAACGGACCCTGTCTGGCACTGGGGGGAATCACCGCCGACAATGCCCCTCAGGCCATCGAAAACGGGGCCCACGGCGTGGCGCTGATTCGGGCCATTCTGGAAAATTCCGACCCGGAATCGGTTACACGCCACCTCTGCCGACGCATCATACCGTGAAAAGAGCCTTCAAAACACAAAAAGATGGGCGTAACCGTTACCGGACGGCGGCAAAAATTGAATAGTGCTTTTGATTGTGTTAGACAAAGACGGTTTCGGGAACTCGCAATTTGTTCTATCCTGGTACGTCAAAAGCGGGTAGCCTATGATGGTTTGACGCTGGACGGTTATCGGGGGGGAGGGAGCAAACCATGATTGAATTTTCCATGAACGAAGGCTCGGATCAGGGCAGTCTGGTTCTCGTCGACGATGTACTGGTGCAGCACGCCCAGGAGCTTCGCAACGCCTTCATCGACGCCATGCAGAAGACCGATCATCTGGTTCTCGATCTGGGGCGGGTCGATCGGGTGGACGTGGCCGCGCTGCAGGTTCTTTGCGCCGGACATCGCGCCATTCTCTCCAGCGGCAAAAGAATCTCCCTGGCCGGGGAACCCTCCCGCGCCTTCATGGAGGTCGTTCATCTGGCGGGTTTCCAGGGTTGTGTCGAGTCCGGCGACACCACCACGATCTGGCAAGGCCTCAAAGCGACGTGATTCCGAGGCGGACGCCGTTCGGCATCCGGTCTCTTCTCGATCCGATGTCGTGAAATTTATTAATATCTGGTTTCCATGCGGAACCAATCGGGGAAAATGGGGATTTGGCCATGGAATTCGACACAAGCGCCTTTACCGAAGAGGCCTATGAACTCCTCTCCGAACTGGAGAATTCGCTCCTGGAACTGGAGGAGTCACCCACGGACAAGGAGCTTATCAGCCGCGTTTTCCGTGCCATGCATACCATCAAGGGCAGTGGCGCCATGTTCGGCTTCGAAGATGTCGCCGCCTTCACCCACGAAGTGGAAACGGTCTTCGATCTGGCGCGAAACGGCACCATTCCGGTAACCAAAAAGCTGATCGACCTGACCCTTGGCGCCAGAGACCAGATTCGCTCCATGCTGGACGCTGCCGCCTCCAAGGAAGCCCCGGACATGAGCCGGGCTCAGACCATCATCGCGGGGTTGCGCAGCCTGGTGCCCGGTCAGGGCGGAGATAGCGGCGGCGGCGGCGGACACGGCAAACCGGGCCAGCCCCCTCCGGAAGCCGAGGTGGCCGGACCGCACATCTTCCGGGTGCGCTTCAAACCCCATCCGGAACTCTTCTCCACCGGAACCAATCCGCTGCTCCTCCTTCAGGAACTTCAAGGCCTGGGTTCCGCCCGCATCGTGGCCATGACCGACCATATCCCCCACCTGGAGGATATGGATGCCGAGAGCTGCTACACGGTTTGGGAAATCTTCCTGACCACCGAGGCCCACGAAAACGAGATCCGGGATGTCTTCATCTTCGTCGAAGACGCCTGTGAACTGAATGTGCGCCTCCTGGACCGCGAAGACCACCTGGAGGAGGGCCAGGAAAAGAAACTGGGTGACATCCTGGTGGAACGTGGCGCGGTCAAACGCGAAGACCTGGAAGTGGTCACCAAACCCATCGGCACCCGGCTGGTCGAGGCCGGACTGGTTTCCAAGGGACAGGTCGAAGCCGCCCTCATCGAGCAACAGGCGGTCAACCAGAAGCGTGATACCAAAAAAGCCCAGGGCGAGGCGGCCAGCGTCCGCGTGCCTTCCGAAAAACTCGACAAACTGGTGGACCTGGTCGGGGAACTGGTGACCGTGCAGGCCCGCTTGACCCAAACCAGCTTCTCCCTCAGCGACCATAATTTGCAACTGGTGGCCGAAGAGGTCGAGCGACTGACCAGCGAACTGCGCGACAACACCATGAGCATCCGCATGCTGGCCATCGGCACCACCTTCCAGAAGTTCCGTCGTCTGGTGCGCGATCTCTCCAAGGAGTTGGGCAAAGAGATCGAAATGACCACCCTGGGCGAGGAGACCGAACTCGACAAAACGGTCATCGATCAGCTGAACGATCCTTTGGTCCACATCATCCGCAACAGTATCGACCATGGCATCGAAGCACCCGAAGTGCGCAAACAGTCCGGCAAACCGCTGGTGGGAACCATTCACCTCTCCGCCCTTCACTCCGGAGCCAGCGTGCTGATCCGCGTGGAGGACGACGGCAAGGGCCTGAATCCGGAAGTCCTGAAGAGCAAAGCCATCGAAAAAGGCATTCTTCCCCCGGATGCGGAAATCACCGACAAAGAGGCCTTCCAACTCATCTTCGCCCCCGGTTTCTCCACTGCCGCCAAGATCACCAATGTCTCCGGTCGGGGTGTCGGCATGGACGTGGCCCGCCGCTCCATCGATGCCCTTCGCGGCACCATCGACGTACAGAGCAAGCTGGGGGAAGGAACCATCATCACCCTCAAGCTGCCCCTGACCCTGGCCATCATCGAAGGCTTGCTGGTACGTATCGCCAAGGAGTATTTCGTTCTGCCGCTGGCCGCCGTCGAGGAGTGCGTGGAGTTGACCCGCAACGATGTCGCACGCACCCACGGTCGCCACGTCATCAACGTGCGCGGCAGCATCGTGCCCTACATCCGCATTCGCGACCGCTTCGACATCCAGGGTGATCCCCCGGATGTGGAGCAGATCGTCATCTCCGAAGTCGAGGAAAAACGGGTCGGCTTTGTCGTCGACAGCGTCATCGGCCAGCATCAGACCGTCATCAAGAGTCTGGGCAAGCACTTCAAACACTCGGAAGAGTTCTCGGGAGCCACCATTCTGGGTGACGGCTCCGTCGCCCTGATTCTGGATCTGCAAAAAATGGTTCGCTTCGTCGAATCTGAAGAGTCCATGGAAGCCGTCGCCTGACGCCCATGACAAATTGCTTATGGAATTCGTTGTAAGGAGTTTTCCATGCCGCCCGTAGGTAAGCAGTTTAAAGTTCTGATCGTCGATGATTCAGCGGTTGTGCGTCAGACTCTGGAAAAGATCCTCTCTTCGGATCCCGAAATCCAAGTGATCGGCCAAGCCCAGGATCCCTTCGTGGCGGCGGAGCGCATCAAACAACTGGTTCCCGATGTCATCACCCTGGATGTGGAAATGCCGCGCATGGATGGATTGACCTTCCTGCGCAAGATCATGACGCAACACCCCATCCCGGTGGTCATCTGTTCCACCCTGACCACGGAAGGATCGGAAACCGCCCTCAAGGCCTTGGAGTACGGGGCCGTGGAGGTCATCACCAAGCCCAAGGTCGGCACCAAACTCTTTCTGGAAGAGTCGAGCATCCGCATCTGCGACACGGTCAAGGCCGCAGCCATGACCCGGGTCCGGGTGCGCGACCCCAAGCGTCTCAGCCCGGTTGCTCCGGCTTCAGGCAATGGTGGAAGTGGCGGGGTAGCAGCCAATGGCAGCACCTCCAGCCCAACCCCCACCCCTTCGGTGACCTCCGCACCGATTCTCAACAAACACAGCGGCGTGCAGCCCAAACTGACGGCGGATGCCGTCATTCCCCCCGCGCCCACCAGTTCCAAAGCCATGATCCAAACCACGGAAAAGGTGGTGATGGTGGGAGCTTCGACCGGTGGAACCGAGGCGTTGCGGGTCTTTCTCGAGATGATGCCCTCCAACGCTCCGCCCATCGTGATCGTGCAACATATGCCGGAAAACTTCACTCGGGCCTTTGCCGATCGTCTCAACACCTTGTGCCGTATCGAGGTGAAAGAGGCGGTGGATAATGACTCCGTAGTGCGTGGTCGGGCTCTGATTGCTCCCGGAAACCGCCACACCCTACTGAAACGGTCCGGGGCGCGTTATCATGTCGAGATCAAGGACGGTCCCCTGGTCAGCCGTCACCGCCCCTCGGTGGATGTGCTTTTCCGCTCCGCCGCCCGCTATGCTGGCAAGAACGTGGTCGGCGTCATCATGACCGGAATGGGTGACGACGGGGCACGCGGCATGAAAGAGATGAAGGACGCCGGGGCCTTCAACATCGCTCAGGACGAAGCCAGTTGCGTCGTCTTCGGCATGCCCAAGGAGGCCATCAAACACGGCGGGGTCGATACGGTGAAATCGCTGGAACAAATCGCTGCGGAAGTGCTGCGCCTTTGCGGATAAGTCGGACATACCATGGACAGGAGTTCCAAGGCACCCCCTGGATCGGATTCCGGCTCGCCGGAGTATCGTCTGCTGCGAGACATTCTGCTGGAGCAGGAGGGCATGGACTTTCCCCCCAACCGGGAGACCTACCTCCTGGGTCGGGCCACGCGCCGTGCCAGAACCCTGGGCATCACCTCACTGAAAGCCTACATCGAGCTGCTGCAGCATGAGGAGACCGGGCCCGGAGAACTGCCGATTCTGCTGGACTTCCTTCTGGCCCACCGCACCGAGTTCTTCCACGATCCCGCCCAGTTCGAGTTTTTGATGAAATCGGCCTTGCCGGATTTGATCAAAAATGCCGGCGTCGGGGTCAAACGACCGTTGATGGCCTGGAGCGCCGGATGTTCGACGGGTGAAGAGTCCTACACCCTGGCCATGGTCTTTTGTGAATTTGCCGAGCGTTTCCCGGGCTTCAATTTCCGCTCCCAGATCCTGGCCACCGATATCTCCAACAGCCTGCTGGACAAAGCCCGCACCGCCATATATGGTCTGGACCGGGTGCGTCCCATTCCGCTGGCTCTGAAGAAAAAGTATCTTCTGCGCAGCAAGAGCGCCGCCAGCCAGCAGGTGCGCATCGTCCCCGAACTGCGCAACATGGCCAAGTTCCGCCTGTTGGATTTGCGTCAGGAGGGTCTGTTCCTTCGAGAGAAGATGGACCTCATCTTTTGCCGTAACGTCCTGTGCCAATTCGACACTCCCACCCGTGAAGCCGCCCTGACCGCCATGTGCAACCTCATGGAACCGGGAGCGTTTCTCTTCACCGGAACGGGGGAAAACCTGCAAATCAGCCAGGCGCCGCTCTATCCCGTGGCGCCGGATGTCTTCTGCCTGGCTTCCTGAAAATAACCCTCCCCCGTTCGCCCCATCCTCATTTGGTCGGCTGGAAATCGAAGCGATAGCTGTCCGAGGCCAGCAAGGCCTCCACACCGGGTTTTCCCGGCGCGATCAGGTTGCGAATGGAGATGGGCTTGCCCAACATCATGCGATAGAAAACGAAGCCGCGAATGACCCGTTTGACGTATTCCCGGGTTTCGGCGATGGGAATCTCCTCGATATAGAGTATCGGGTCGGTGGTGCGGCGCGTCTCCTCCCACTGTTTGGCCCGCCGTGGCCCGGCGTTGTACGATACCAGAGCCTGCACCAGATCCCCTTTGACCACGCCCAACTGGCGTTTCAGGTAGGACTGACCCAGAGCCATGTTGTAAGAGGGAAATTGCAGCCGGTGTTTGTTGGCAGCGGACATGCCCAGGATGCGGGACTCTTCCAGAGCGGTTGCCGGCATCAGTTGCAGAATGCCGCGCGCTCCGGCGGAGGATTCCACCCGATGGAAGAAGAGGCTCTCCTGCCGACCGACGCCCCACACCAACGGTGGGTCCAAGGTCCAGCCCCCGATCGGTGTCCAGGGGGGAATGGGATAGAGCCCGCGCCAGAGAATTTCCCCCTCCTTGCGACGCGGCTCGGCCAGACGAATGGCCTGATCGGGCGCACCATAGCGTTCCGTGAGGCATAGCTGATCGATGACCGTCAGATTGTGTCGCTTGGCCAGCCAGGGAATCTCCTCCCGATTATAGAAGGAGCGTCGCACGGCTTGCAGCCGTTCCAGACGGCGCAATCCGCTTTCCAGTCCGGGAATGCCCTCCAGTGAGCGACAGGGCAGTGCGGTGGAACCCGACAGACTGGGAGGTTGACCATCCCGCTCCTCCATGGCCAACTGGCCATAGAAGGTATCGGGCAACTGGGCCGCCAGATTGAGCATGGGCAGCGGATCCCGACCTTCCACCCGCAGAATGCGCGAGGCCCAATAGGCCCCCTGTGAGCGCAGCAACGGATTTTGTCCGTCCGCGCCCAGACGGCTTAAAATCTCCAGGGCATCCTGACGCCGCCCCAATTTCAGGGAGGACCAACCCGCCAGCCAAGCCGACTCGTCGAGTTTGCCCCCGGCTTCCTCGATATTGGCCTTCAGCAGGGTCAACCCCCTTTCGAAGGATCGCTCCTCCACTAGGTCCCGACCGATGCGAAAACGCAGCATGAGGCGATCCGCCTGATTGAGGAACTTGCCCTCCGCTCCGGTCAACAGGATGGTGGCCCGCTCCCGCAAGCCCTTGCGGCGCAGACCGTCGATACGCTCCTTCCACAGCTCCGGGGAGCGTTTGTCCTCCTCCGTCAGATCCTGGAATCGCTCCTCAAAGCTCTTATCGGCCCGTTTGGCGGCATCCAGCGCCCTCAGATAGGACCGAAAACTCTCGGGAAGTTGGGCGGTCACCTCCAGAAACTCTTTCCAGTTGCCCTTGTCCACCAACGCGCGGGCGCGTACTTCGTGATCTTCGCGAACCAGGGTGGGTGCGGCGCTGCCCAGCCAGTTGAAGGCGCTGCCCAGGGACTCGTCCCCCAAGCGATACATCTGTTTCAGCAGGGGAACGGCCTCCTGGCGGCGGTTGGCCTGAATCAACCCTTTCAGGTACCGGCTGCGGATATCTTCCTCCGGCATCTCCCGCACCTTGAACCAAGCCATGAAGACCTCCTGGCTGCCTTCTTTGAGGATCTTCGGGGTCATCACCTTGGCCACCCGATCCATGTGGGGATGATCCGGCCAGCGCCGGAAGAAATCCCACAATCGGGCAAAAGTGACCTGATACCGGGGGTGGAAAAGCAGCTCCAGTTCCAGATAGGAGCGCAGATGATCATCCGCCGGCCAGTTTTCCCGGTTCAGCACGCTGCCCAGGGTGTCCGCCTGTTCCAATTCGGTAAACAGCTCCCGAAATTTGGCCAGATCGGCCTCTTCCGACCAGCCGCACAGCGGGGTCATCCAGAGCCCCACCCCTGCCAGCGCGGCCAGGCATCTGGTCCGCAGCCCCTTCCCTGGGTTATGAAACCGCATGTCGATTCCTCACGATTGCTCGAACAAGGCCCGCACGAAAGCGTTCGCCTCGAATGGACGCAGATCCCGGACGCCTTCACCCACTCCGATATAGCGTACCGGAATGCCGAACTGCGAGGCCAGACCAACCAGCACCCCCCCCTTGGCGGTACCATCCATCTTGGTCATCACCAGGCCGGACAGCCCCATGGACTCATGGAACAGACGAACCTGATTGACGGCATTCTGTCCGGTGGTGGCATCCAGAACCAGCCAGATATCCTGGGGGACCGCCGGATCCTGCCGTCCCAGTACCCGTTTGATCTTGCGCAGCTCTTCCATCAGGTTGGACTTGGTATGCAGACGACCGGCGGTATCGGCAATGAGAAAATCCATCTGTCGGGATTTGGCGGCGGAATAGGCGTCGTAAATGACCGCTGCCGGATCGGCGGACCCCTCCTGGGCCACTACCGGACATCCGGCCCGTTCCCCCCAGCGACGCAACTGATCGACCGCCGCCGCCCGGAAGGTATCCCCGGCGGCCAGCATGACCTTGCGGCCCCCTTCGCCCAACTGGGCGGCAAGTTTCCCGATGGTGGTGGTTTTGCCCACCCCGTTAACCCCGACGACCAGAAGAACATGCGGTTTATGGGGACTTTGCTCCAGATCGAGCTCCGGCCAGGAGAGCTGCTCCTCGATCACCTGCCGCAACACGCCGCGAAAGGCCTCCCCGTCGACGATCTTCTCCCGTTTGGCCTTCTCCTCGGCCTGGGTGAGGATTTTCCGGGTCACTTCCACACCGAAATCGGCGGTAATCAGCAGGGCCTCCAGCTCTTCCAGAAGCTCCTGGTCCACCTTGCGCCCGGTCAGAATGGCGTCCATGCGCCGCACGAAACTTTCCCGGGTCTTGCTCAAACCCTCCTTCAACCGGCTGAAAAAGCCTTTCTTCTCCTCCACTGCCCTCTCTCCCCTCATCCCGACTCAGCGGGCCAGTACCGATTCACCCCGCCGCTGTTCCCGACGCAACAGAGCCACCTCTTTTTCCAGATTGCTCCAGAAGAACTCGTCGCCACGATAGCCGATCCAGCGCCCCCGCACCTGTCCCTCCCGGTCGAGGATCAAAAACGTCGGCGTGAAGCAGACTGTCTGCGCCAACGGCGTCCACTCCTCCGGTACCGAAAAGGTATTCACCCGCACCAGTGGCAATTCCTGTCCCAACTCGGTGCGCGGGTAAGCTTTGCCGATCTCCTTTTCGAAGAGGAGACAGGTACCGCAACCCGGATTCTCGAATACCACCAACTGGCCGTATGGGCTCTCCGCCGCTCCCGGCGAACCCATGAAAGCCAACAGCCCGACGATGACAACGAACACCTTGGCCTGTACCATTTTCGACCACGCGCCCTTTTCCTGGAGGAGGCCCCCTCGTTTCTGTCACAATAGGGCAAGAAGGGCCATCTTGTCATGCCCTCTCGATGCCCGAGGCCGCCTGCCGGGCGAATTTACATCCCGAAGAAGGGCCATGTCCCCCTACTCGCTCTCCATCATCGTTCCGGTTCTGAATGAAGCCGAGGCCCTGCCCCGCCTCCTGGAAGACCTGCATCGGCAGACGGGGGTGAGCGCCGACATTTGCCTGGTCGACGGGGGATCCGTGGATGACACCGCCGCCATCGCCCGGAAGGGCAACGGCCGACTCCTCGCCAGCTCACCCGGACGGGCCCGGCAGTTGAACCGGGGAGCCGAAACGGCCCGGAGTGATTTTCTGCTCTTTCTTCATGCCGACTCCCGACTGCCCCGGCACGACCTTCTGGAAAAGGCCATCGCCTGCCTGGTGAGTGCGCAACGTCTGGCGGGGCATGACCGCATTGCCGGTCACTTTCCGCTTCTTTTCGACGGCATTCCCGGCAAAGGCCGACCACCCCGTTATTGGGAGGTTAAAACCCGTAGCAATCGACCGGGAACCATCCATGGCGACCAAGGGCTGCTGCTTTCCACCGGGTTTTTCCGGGAACTGGGGCCATTCGACCAAAGTCTGCCCTACATGGAAGACGAGGAGATGGCCCGTCGTATTGCCCGGCGTGGCCGGTGGATCACCCTGCCCGGTCATCTGCTCACCTCCTCACGACGCTTTCAACAGGAAGGTCTGAGCGGACGCATGGTTCTCAATGCCCTGATCCAGTTGGCCTGGCAGGCGGGATGCCCCGATTTTCTGCACCGGGCACCGGATCTCTATCGCGCCCAGGGCAGAAACCCCAAACGGGCTCTGGCGCCTTTTTTCGCCCTTTTTCATCACGAAGTCCGACAGAAGTCTTTCCTGTCTTTCTGGTACCAGGCGGGATCCTGCCTGCGGCAGGAGCTGTGGCAGCCGTTGCTCCTCCTGGATCTTCTCCTTTTTCGCAAGGTCAGGCCTCTTCTGGTCGTGCATGATCACCTGCTGGCCCCGGCTCTGCGTATTCTGCCTCTTGACGGTCTCTTCGGAGTGCTGGCCTTCCTGCTTTTCGGGTTGCTCTGGGGAACCTATCGACTCCTGGAGGCTTCACGGCCATGAAACCGGACCTGACGGAGGAGTACCTTGCCGCGCAGTTGCGCCGGATTCGCGCCCGGTGCAACCGGGAAAGCCAACACCTCGAAGATCGCGCCCGTCGAGAGGAGTTGCCCTCCTACCTCCTGGATCCGTTGAGCTGCCTGCAGGCCTACCGGGAGCTGCAACGGCTCGTTCATGTGCGCTGGCGCGGGCAGGCCGTGGCAGGTCTCTTCACCCACCCTTCCCAAACCTACCTTGGCCCCCTCATGAACCAGGCGGTCAGTGACGGCAGCTTTCTGCAGGGATATCTGACCTTCTGGCGGGAGCAGCCTCCGGGAGATCCCCGGCGGCAGGCGGTGCTGCACTGGTGGCAGCAGGGCGGAGAGGATCCGGTCAAGGCCGTCTCCCAGGCCCTGGCCTGTTGCCCCGCGGATCATCCGGAGGAGGAGCAAACGGCCCTGCGACGCCTCAGTCAACGGCAGAAACAGATTGCACGGCAGGTTGGGGGAAGTCCGGACCGGGAACGCCTCGCCCTGGTGGACGGTTTGAAAAAGGGCTCTCTTTCACCGCTGCCCAGCCTCAAGGCGGGCATCGTGCCCACTCTGGCCTGCCGCCAATCCTGCCGTCACTGTCTCTTCGCCTGGCGCCCCACCCTGAAAGGGCAGGCCCGTCCCCCGGAGGAGATTCTTCAGGCCGCCAGCCGCTTCGCCCCGCATCTGCTCTTTTCCGGCGGCGAAGCGGAGCGCCATATCGACCTCTTCTTGCAGGCCGTCGCCACCCTGCCCGCCGTGACCACCTTTGCCATCATCCTCAACGGCACCCTGGGCAAGTGTGAAGAGGAAGTCGTCTCTTTCTACCGGAACTGCCTGGAGGCCTTGAACCAACGTCCCCGCAAAGCCCGCCCGGCCGGTCTGCTGCTGCAGTTCAGTTGCGATGCCTTTCATCAGGAGATTTACCCCACTCCCCCGGAAGGCAGACTGCAGGAACGCATTCCCATCGCCTGGATAGCCAATTGTCTGACCAGCGTTCCCGCCGACCCCCGGATTCAAGTTGCCCTGCTGCATCGACTGGAACGGCTCAATTTTTCGGAGGCGGTATTCCGGGAAGGTGTTCTGGGTCGACTGCAGCGGGAGCTGCGCGAACGCAACCGGGCCATGTACTGGATCAGCCAGAGCCGGAGTTCCCTGGCCCGACGGGATCCCGCCCGGCCCGATCGCATCGGTTATCCGTTTCAACAGGGCCAGTTCCGGCTCACGGATCATCCCCGACAACTACCCTTCTTCTGGATGAGCGCCCAGGTGGACGGCATGGGCCGGGCGGAACGACTCGACCCCGTGGAGCTGCTGCCCAACTCTCTGGAACTGGAGGCTTACCTGGAAAGGGGTATCCCGCCGAGGGATCCCTTCGAAGTGGATGTCATGGTGCGGATGGATGGGCAGGTGGTGCTGGGGGGCGCGACCCATATAACCCTGGGACAGCTTGGAGAGGAGCGGCTGGAAACGATTGCCGCCCGGCGCGACAAGGATCCCTTGATCCGGGCCCTGGCGGGGTTTGACCCGAGTCTTCCCCGCCTTTATCAGGAGTGTGCGGGGGATCTCGACGCCGTGGCCCGAACGGCCACCAGTCCCCATCATCTGCTGCATCGTCTGACGGAGTCCGCCGAGGTCAGGCTGCATCTGACCCGGCGCTTACTGAAAGAGAATCCTTTGCATTTTCAGGAAGTTACAAAAACTCAAACTATAAATTTTTGACTTTCAATATTTTATCTTTTAAATATCAAAAAAAGGAAATGTTCTGTCCTTTGACTTTTTCTTGAATTTCTTCAAAAAGTCAAAGGACAGAACATTTCCTTTTTTTGATACTTAAAGGAACATATTGAAAGTCAACCGATTCTTCCCTCAGAAGGGCAGATTCTTGACCTCCGGTGGTGGCTTGGGCTTCTCGATGGCCTTTTCGACCACCAGGCGAAACCCCAGATCGGAACGTTTCACGGAAAAAAGCTCGAACCCGCGATTGGCGCAACGCAGCTTGGCCGCCTGACTTCCCCACCCACCCCCACGAATGACCCGGTAGACGGATCGACCGGTCACCAGGGGATTTTGCCGCTCATGACGGGAGTAGGCGTCACTGAAATAGGCATCCTCGGTCCATTCCCAAACATTGCCCGCCATGTCGTACAACCCCAGGCGATTGGCCGCCAGGGTGGCGGCCCGATGACTGCCCCCGCTGGCGTTCTCGGCATACCAGCCGCTCTGGTTGGGTGACTCGCCGTTGGGATAACGCATGCGTTCCCCGGCGTTGCGGCAGGCGAACTCCCACTCCGCTTCCCGGGGCAGACGAAAGTGGGCCCGGTTTTCATACAAGCCGTTGATGCGCTTGAGAAAAGCCTCCACATCCTCCCAACTCACCTGCTCCACGGGGTAGTCGTCCCCTTTGCGGAACATGGCGGGGTTGGTGCGCATGATGCTGCGCCACTGCCCCTGCGTCACTTCCCGGTCCGCCAGCCAGAAGCCGTCTACACACACTTCATGAACCGGCCCTTCGTCGGTCTCCCGGTCCTCCACCTGCGGGTGGCTGCCCATGGCGTAACAGGCTGCGGCAATCCACTGAAAGCGCATGCCGCTGGTACCCTCCTGCCAGGGAACCCCCGGCTCCAACGCAGTGCGGGAGGTATTGTCCCCACTTTCCGCCGCGATGGGTGCCCACTCATCCATCAGAAAAGCGCAGGCGGGCTGGCTCACGCCCATCGACAGGGCCAGCCCGAGTCCCAGGAGAGGCAGGCGCTTCATTGTTCACCTCCCACTCGGGTCACACGCAGGCGGGCCGGGGAACGCCGTTGCGGCTCCGGCCCCAAACTGCGGGAAGCCATGGCCTCTTTGGCGTAAAAAAGCGCCTCTTCCAGATCGACCCAACCGTCCGTCTGCCCGTCCACCTTGCCATCGGCCTGACCCAGCAGGCCTTTGGTCAGAAAATAGCTGAAGGCACCCTGTCGCCCCGGTCCGTAAGAACTCGCCGGTCCCGACAGGGAGGCCACGGCCCAGGGTTTGCCGATATCGAAATAGGAGGGTGGCGGGGCGCTGGAAACCGTTTTCGACCCGGCACAACGCGGCGAGCCGTCAAAGCAAACATCCAACAAGACCATCACCTCCCGATTGGGCAGGGTTGCCAGGGCGTTGCGGAAAGCGTTCAGCGAAACCCCCTGGGTGGCGACCTGATCGGCATGGGCCTCGAAAGGCAGCAACCAGACCTCCCGCTCCCCCGCAGCCGCTCCCTCCCGGGAGATGGCGTGTCCGGAGAAATAGAAGATCAGCATGGCGTTGGGGTTCAGCCGACCCTGAGTCAGCAACCACTCCAGATCCTGGCGCAGATTCAGCGCCGTGGCCTCCCGGTCAACCCGCAGACGGGCATGCTCGTCGGCGGCGGGCAGGTAGCCCCAAGTGGTCAACAAGCGATGCAGATTGGAGGCGTCCCGGTCGCCAAAAGGATGGCCTCCGGTGCGCAGATACTGTTTGACACCGGCGAACAGGCCGAAGGCGTCGGTGCGCCGACTCCAGTTGACCATCGGGGGCACCGCATGGATGAAATCGTCGAGCACCTCGCGGTTGTCATCCACATCGCCGCTTTTGGGCCAGGAGTCGTGGGGCAGGTCAAGACGGAACGGCACCTCCGCCTCGGGGTCCACCGCCGCCAGCACCAGCTTGTCCTTGGCGGCCACAAAGGCCTTTTCCTGGGGATACTCTTCGATGAGCTTGTTGACCACCTCCTGGATGGGTTCCAGACGACGCCCCTCGCGAAACGAGCGCCACAGATCCTCCACCACGAAGGTGACGGCCTGCTCCCGCCAGCGTTGCGCCCTCACCCCTTCCAACTGGGCCCGATCCAGCCAGTCGTAGGCCTCCAGATAGCGCCCCATGCGAAACAGGGCGTAGACCTCGGTATGGGCCAGGGACAATTGGCCGGGATGCTTGCGCAGTTGCTGGAAGGCCTTGAGATGGGCGGCCTCATCCCGCCCCAGCATGAAGTAGGACCAGGCCAGATTGGCGTTGCTGCGCAGATCCTCGGGATGTTTCTGCAACACCGTTTCCCAGGTGAAACGGGCCTCTTCGTGGCGATCGGTCTGGAAAAGGGCCAGGCCGAGATTGTAGCCCACATCCAGATCGTCGGGGCAGAGGCCGTAGGCCTCCTTCAAGGCTGCGACACCCTTTTCCCGCTGCTGTCCGTCGAAGAGATCCATGCCCTTCTGGGCCAGTTCCCGAGCCACGGGGCAGGGATCCCGCTTGGCTGCCCAGGCCTGGGACGGTCCCCCGAAGAGGGCCGCCGTCACGGCGGCAATGGCCAGAAAGGAGAGGAGGCGTGGCATGGTCTCAGGCAATCCGCGGGTCCAGAGTGCCCGCCGCATAACGTTTGGCCATCTCATCCAGGGGAATCACCCGCAGTTTGGAGGCGTTGCCGGCGGTGCCGAACTGTTCGAACCGGGCCTTGCAGATCGCATAAGCGGCATCTTCCGCCGGACGGAGGTACTTGCGGGGGTCGAACTCCTTGGGATCCTTGGCGAAAACGCGACGAATGGCTCCTGTCATGGCCAGCCTCAGGTCGGTGTCGATATTGATCTTGCGCACCCCATGGCGAATGCCGGTCTGAATCTCCTCCACCGGCACGCCGTAGGTCTCCGGAATGGCCCCGCCGAACTCGTTGATGATGGCCAGCAGCTCCTGGGGCACGGAAGAGGAGCCGTGCATCACCAGATGGGTGTCCGGCAGACGGGCGTGGATCTCCTTGATGCGGTCGATGGCCAGAATGTCACCGGTGGGTTTGCGGCTGAACTTGTAGGCCCCGTGGGAGGTACCGATGGCGATGGCCAGGGCATCGACCTTGGTGGCCGCCACGAAACGGGCGGCCTCTTCCGGGTCCGTCAGCAGGCGGTCATGGCCGAATTGGCCTTCCGCGCCGTGTCCGTCCTCCTCCCCCGCCTTGCCGGTCTCCAGGGAACCCAGCACCCCCAGTTCGCCCTCCACGGAGACCCCCAGGCAGTGGGACATCTCCACCACCCGACGGGTGACCTCTTCGTTGTAGGCATAGGTGGCGGCGGTTTTGCCGTCTTCCTTCAGGGAGCCGTCCATCATCACGCTGGTGAAGCCGCTGCGAATGGCACCCAGGCAAACCGCCGGGCTCTGCCCGTGGTCCTGATGCATCACCACCGGAATATCGGGATAGGCTTCCAGGGCCGCCAGCACCTGATGACGCAGAAAGGGTTCGCCGGCGTATTTGCGCGCTCCGGCGGAGGCTTGCAAAATCACGGGGCTGTCGGTATCGGCGGCGGCGCGCATGATGGCGCGCACCTGCTCCATATTATTGACGTTGAAGGCGGGGAGCCCGTATCCGTGTTCCGCCGCATGATCGAGAAGCTGCCGCATGGAGACCAAAGGCATGATAACCCTCCTGAAACTCAAACGGGAAGCGAGTGACTTTTAATATTTTATCCTTTAAATATCAAAAAAAGAAAATGTTCTGTCTGTTGATTTTTCATTTCCAAAATATTTAGATCGCTCCAACACCTTACTTCGCAGTTTTGCGCTTGGCTCAAAAAAGTCAAAGGATAGAACATTTTCTTTTTTTGACACTTAAAAGGTAAAATATTGAAAGTCAAATGATTATAAATATATCCCGGCTTGGCTGCGGGAGTTTTGCAACTCCCTCAAACACCAAGAAATCTTAGCAATTTTCAAGCCATCCTCAGTCGATCCCCATCCCCCCGCCCAACATCAAGCCCATGGAAAAATATTTTTCGAAACGCTGCCGCACCAAAGTCTCCGGTGACATGTAGAGCAGCTCCCGCAGGGCGCGGTTCAAATGGAGGCCCAGCAGATGCGCCGCTTTCACCGGATCCCGATGCGCCCCACCCACCGGTTCCGGCACAATTCCGTCGATCACCTTCAGCTCCAGAATCTCCTCGGCGGTCAGCCGCATGGCTTCCGCCGCCAACTCCGCCTTGGCGGCGTCCTTCCACAGTATGGAAGCGCATCCTTCCGGGGAGATCACCGAATAGATGGCATACTGCATCATCAACACCCGGTTGCCCACCCCGATGGCGAGGGCTCCACCCGAGCCGCCCTCCCCGATCACCACCGAAATCACCGGAACCTTCAGGTCGATCATGGCTTTGAGGTTTTCGGCAATAGCCGCCGCCTGCCCCCTCTCCTCCGCCTCTTTGCCGGGATAGGCTCCGGGAGTGTCGATGAAGGTGATGATGGGCATGCCGAATTTCTCCGCCATGCGCATCAGGCGCAACGCCTTGTGATAGCCTTCGGGCCGGGGCATGCCGAAGTTGCGATAGACCTTCTCCTTGGTGCCCCGCCCCTTCTCCTGACCGATGACCATGACCTCCTGCCCGTCCAGGACGGCCAAACCACCGATGATGGCCTTGTCATCGGCGAAGTTGCGATCCCCGTGCAACTCGATGAAGTCGGCAAAGATCAAGTCCAGATAATCGCTGGTATAGGGCCGGTCCGGATGCCGGGAGAGCTGGGTCTTCTCCCAGGGCGTCAGTTTAGTGAAGATCCGCTCCGTCAGATTGGCAACCTCCTTTTCCAGACTGGACAACTCTTCGGTAATCTGTATCTCGGAGTTGTTGGAAGAGAGGGCGCGCAACTCGTCCACCTTGGCCATAAGCTCGCCAATGGGGCGTTCGAAGTCTAGAAAAGTGCGAGACATAACAATTTACCCGTTTCTGAGAGAATATTCGGCTTCCAAATCCGCAGGCAAACTACCACGAAACAGGGCGCGCCCGGAACCCAGTTCATCGATCAAAGCAGTCAGCAACGCCTCTTCGGGCTGAACCCGGCACGCCTCGCCCAGTTTGTACCAGCCGTGGGCCACCTCGAAGCGGACTTTCAGAAAAATCTGGCAGGCCCCCCCCTGAAAGGGTTGCCAGGCCATGCGCAGGCGCTCCAGACGCACTGCCTGCACCTCCTCTTCGTTCAGGGAGAGAATCAGACAACGCGCCCGATCCTTGCGAAAGGTTTGCAGCGGCTGCACCCGCTCCGCCACCATCTTGACCGCATCTTCCCCGGCTTCGGCCACCCCTTCCACCACCACCACCGCATCGCTTTCCAGCAACCCCCGGCAGGCCTCGAAGACCTCCGGAAAAATCACCACCTCGATCTGCCCGTCCATGTCCTCCACGGTGATGAAGGCCATGCGATCCCCCTTGCGGGTCTTGTGCAGCTTGCGTTCGATGACCAGGCCGGCGATGCCGGTCTGAAGCGTCGTGGCCAGGGCCGCCCCTTCGGCCTGAGCCTCGCCGGGCAGGAGCCTCTCCCGCAGGGAACCGGTGCTTTCCAGGCCGTAGCTGGCAAACTCCTCGGCATATTTTCGCAGGGGATGGCCGGTAATGTAAAAGCCCAACGCCTCTTTTTCCGCTTCCAGTTGCACAGCGTCGGTCCAGGGCGGAACCTTGCGACGATTCGGGCCCGTTTCGGCAACGGTCTCCTCACCCTCTTCGCCGAAAAGGCTGCGCAGGCCCATGGCCTTGGCCTCCTGACGGCGCACCCCCTCCCCCATGGCCGCGGGCAACTCTTCCAGCAGAGCGGCGCGATGGGGGCCCAGGGCGTCGCAGGCCCCGGACTTGATCAGGTTCTCCATAACCCGCCGGTTGAGCCGGGAGGCGTCGCTACGGCGGCAAAGATCTCCCAGATCCTTGAAAGCCCCCCCCTGGGAACGGGCGGCAAGCAGGGCGTCCACCGCTCCTTCGCCCACATTCTTGATGGCCGCCAGTCCGAAACGTATGCCCTTCTCCTCCACGGTAAAACCCTTGCCGGAACGGTTGCAGTCCGGCGAAAGGACGGGAATGCCCCGACTCTGACACTCCCGCACGAAGGTGATCACCTTGTCGGTGTTTTCCATGTCGCAGGTCAGGGTCGCGGCCAGGAATTCCCGGGGATAATGGGCCTTCAACCAGGCGGTTTGATAGGAGATCAGGGCATAGGCGGCGGAGTGGGATTTATTGAAGCCGTAACCGGCGAACTTCTCCATCAGCTCGAAGATGTGGGTGGCCATCTCCACCGGCACCCGGTGGTTGCGCGCCCCTTCCAGGAAGCTCTGCCGCTGGGCCGCCATCTCCGAGAGCTTCTTCTTGCCCATGGCCCGGCGCAACAGATCGGCCCCCCCCAGGGTATAACCCGCCAGCACGCGGGCAATCTGCATCACCTGCTCCTGGTAGAGGATTACCCCGTAGGTCTCCTTGAGAATGGGCTCCAGCTCCGGCAGAAAATAGCGCACCTCCACACGACCGTGTTTGCCGTTGATGAAATCGTCCACCATGCCCGACCCGAGGGGTCCGGGCCGGTAGAGAGCCACCAGAGCCACGATGTCGGCGAAGGTGTCCGGGGCCAGCCGGCGCAGCAACTCCCGCATGCCCGACGATTCCAGCTGGAAAACACCCCGGGTATGGCCATCGCAGAGCAGTTTGAAGGTGGGCCGGTCATCCATGGGCAACAGCGCCACATCCACCGCCTCATCCGCGGCTCGGGTGGCGTTGACCATCTTGAGGGTCTGGTCGATGACCGTCAGGGTCTTCAGCCCCAGGAAGTCGAATTTGACCAGCCCCGCCTTCTCCGCATCCCCCATGTTGAACTGGGTGACGGGCATGTCGGAGCGGGGATCGCGATAGAGGGGCACCGTGTCGGTCAGGGGACCATCGGAAATGACCACACCGGCGGCATGGGTACCTGCGGAACGGGGCAAGCCCTCCAGAATGAGCGCCATCTCCACCAGGGAACCCACATCGGGATCTTCCGCCACCATCTGGCGCAGCTTGTCCTCCTGCTCCAGGGCGTCCTTCAAGGTGATGCCCAGGGTGGGCGGCACCAGTTTGGCGATGCGATCCACCCGACTGTAGGGAAACTCCATGACCCGCCCCACGTCCCGCAGCACCGCTCTCGCCATCAACGTGCCGAAGGTGATGATCTGGGCCACCCGATCGGCGCCGTAGGTCTCCTTGACGTATTCGATGACCTCCCCGCGCCGGTCCTGGCAGAAGTCCACGTCGAAGTCGGGCATGGAGACCCGCTCGGGATTGAGAAAGCGTTCGAAAAGAAGCTGGTGTTCGATGGGATCGAGATCGGTGATATCCAGGGCGTAGGCCACCAGCGAACCGGCGCCCGATCCGCGTCCCGGTCCCACGGGAATCCCCTGGTGCTTGGCGTGCCGGATGAAGTCAGACACAATGAGGAAGTAACCGGCAAACCCCATCTGCACGATGACGCCAAGTTCGTAATTGAGCCGGTCCCGATAGGCGCGACCGGTCTCTTCCGTCAGCTCTTCGGGAAGCTGCACGCAGACGTACTCCGCCAGCCGCCTCTCCAGCCCTTGCCGGGCCAGATCGGAGAGATAGCCTTCCAGCTTCAAGCCCTCGGGCACCCGGGGGTAGTGGGGCAGCATCGGTTTGCCCAGACGCAATTGAAGATTGCAGCGTCGGGCGATGTGCAGGGTGTTTTCCAGGGCTTCGGGCAGATCGGCGAAACGTTGCGCCATCTCCTGAGGGGACAGCAGGGCGTGGCTTTCGTCGAGACGGGGACGCTCCTCGTGGTTGAGGGTCAAACCCAGGCCGATGCAGGCCAGAACCTCCTGGGCTTTCTGCTCCTCGCGTCTCAGGAAGTGGACATCGCCCGTGGCCACCAGGGGCAGATCGAGTTCCTGGGCCAAGGCCACCAGTCGGGCGTTGACCCCCTCTTCGCCGGGCAGGCCGTGACGCTGAATTTCCATGTAGAAGTTGGGCTGGTTGTCGCGGCCGGCAAAGCAGGTGGCCCAGCGCATGGCCGCCTCGCGAGCCTCGTCGGCGTGACCGGCCAGCAGATGTCGGGCCACCTCCCCCTTCAGCCCCCCCGACAGCACGATCAGTCCCTCGCTGTGGGCGTCCAGCACCTTGGCATCGACCCGTGGAGCCCCGTGCATGCCTTCGTTGTAGCCGATGGAGAGTATGGCCAGCAGGTTGCGCCAACCAGTCTGATTGCGGCACAACAGTACCAGTTGATCCCGCACCTCCCGGTCGTGCCGGGAGCGTTTTTCCAGGCGGTCGGGCACCACCAGGATCTGCGCCCCCATCAAGGGTTTTATCCCCGACTTGAGGCACTGGGTATAGAAGGCGATGGCGGCGAAGAGATTGCCCTGATCCGCAATGGCCAAGGCCGGCATGCGCCAGCTCTTGGCCCGTTCGATCAGGGATTCGATGCGAACGGTGGACTTGAGCAGCGAATAGCAGGTATGCACATGGAGGTGAACAAAGCGGGCGTGGGCCATTCCGGCTCCGCAAGGGGATAGACAGCAAAAAGGCCTTTGCGCCATTGTGGGCGGAAAGGCCTTTGCATGCAATACCTGCAAACGTAAATTGGTGCGGATGGCCGGATTTGAACCGGCATGACTCTCGCCACTGCCCCCTCAAGACAGCGTGTCTACCAGTTCCACCACATCCGCACTGGCAGGGGGGAAGGTATCAAAAGCCGGTGGCAGGATGCAACGTTTTTTGTTCCGTAATCGGTGCGATGCATGCGGTTGCATGGGTTCCGCTCCTGGCGTACCCTGGCCGTAACACCGTGTTATAAAGGTAAGGAGCGGTCGGTCCATGGAAGGAAACACCATTTCAGGGCGTGAGGATCCCCATCCCATCGGCATTTTCGACTCGGGAATCGGCGGATTGACGGTACTTCGGGCCCTTCTGGGGCAGCTTCCCGGAGAACAGTATCTCTATCTGGGGGATACGGCGCGGGTGCCTTACGGTTCCAAATCGGCCCGCACCGTGGCGCGTTACACCCTGCAGGTGGCCGATTATCTTCTGGCCCGCGAGGTCAAGGCTCTGGTGGTGGCTTGCAACACCGCCTCGGCCATGGGCTTGCCCGCTCTGGTCGAGACCATTCCCATCCCGGTGGTGGGGGTGATCGAGCCGGGCTGCAAGGCGGCCCTGGCTGCCAGCCAAACCGGACGCATCGGGGTGATCGCCACCCGCTCCACCGTGGCCAGCGGAGCCTATGCCTCAACCCTCTCCCAGTTGGACAAGCGACTGCGCACCATTTCCCTGCCATGCCCCCTTTTCGTGCCCCTGGTCGAGGAGGGTTGGCTGGACCACGCCGCCACCCGGCTGATCGTGGCCGACACCCTGGCCCCGTTACAGGGGCAGAAGATCGACACCCTGATTCTGGGATGCACCCATTATCCGCTGCTGAAACCGCTGATCCAGGAGGTCATGGGGGATAAAGTGCATCTGGTCGATTCCGCCCAGGCGGTGGCGGAAGAGCTTTCCGCCATCCTGGGCAGCCGCCTCTTCCCCGCCCCCGCCCGGCGCAAAGGGGGGTTGCAACTGATGGTCACCGATACGGCGGAACGCTTCCGCGAAGTGGCGCAACGCTTTCTGGGTGGGATGGCTTTGGGGGAAGTGTTGACGGTGGATCTTTAGCCTGGTAATAACAATTTATACAGGTTAGATATTCATAAATAGGGTATAATTGGCCACGCCAAATAAACTTGCTATACAATGGACTCGATAATGTCTGATTCGGAAGAACCTCTTAATAAACTGCGCCGCTTTCTTCTAGATGATGACGGTTGTCTGGAGCAACAAATTCAACTCGCGGGACTTTATCTTCTGGCGTGGGAAATGTTGCAGACAGCAATACGCGAGCATTTGGAAACCTTCTTTTCTGATATATCTTCTGAATCAGGACAGATTGAGTTCAAAGTTCAAGAAAAATACACACATTTGTTCTCTGGGACGAAACAATTCGAAATGCAATTAGCGCAATGGAAAGAATGGGAAGTACTATCAGATGAAGAAACAGACTTAATCCAGGAGCTTCGCAAATATCGCAACGAGATTGCCCATAGGATAACACGAATTCTTATTAATGACCATACCCCCATGATCGAGATCGGCCACATAGAAGCCATCTTGAGCCTTATTCACAAAATTGACCACTGGTGGCTAGAAAACTTCGAGGCAGCGATCAATCCTCATATATTAACCATTAGTGAACAAGGTCTTGCAGAAGCATATTCATGGCGAGTCGGTTTTTTGTCTCAAGTTGTTAATAAAGTCAATAAATCCCGTAATGCCATACCGCAAACGAAAGACTCCTCTCAATGAACAACAAGCCAAAACTCGAACTCACCTGGATCGGCAAGGAGTACCGCCCTCGACGGAGCCGCGCATTCTGCTGGAAGATGCGACGAAATCCCACCATGCCCGCCACCGGGGACCGCAGGGGACCTTTACGATAACCGGCTGATCTTCGGGAACACCCTGCTGGCCTTGAAGGCCTTGGAGCAGGAGTTCGCCGGCAAGGTGAAGTGTGTGTTCATCGATCCGCCCTATAATACCGGATCGGCGTTTGAGCATTATGATGACGGTGCGGAGCATTCTTTGTGGTTGTCGTTGATGCGCGACAGACTGGAGATGATTTTGAGGGTTTGTTTCAGCGATATTCATTTCCTGGAACGGATTGATTATGCTTTCTTTTGATATATTATTAGATGATAGAAAAGAAATAACTATTCAGGGCCCTGTGCAGCGCGACATGACGGAGTCAACAGCGCAAGGAAAAGTCCCAGGGGTGCCCCCTGGACCCGTTGGGGTGGGGATAATCCCCCCAAAACCCCGTATACCTGAACAGATACGAAAAGAAAAACCTTGAGGGGGCAGCAGAGCTCCCCCTCAAACTCCCCCAACCCTTTTTATTAATAAAAGGATTTTATTGAACAGATACAGGATCCGGCACAAAAGTGTCTTCCGGCCAGTTCGGGGCCGAAATCGGGCTGCCCAAATCCGCCTCCATCAACTTGCGCCGCACCTCCAGCAGCCTGCCGATCAGGCCCGGTTCCGCCGCCCGATAAGCCGCTTCATCCTCTTTCCGCTCCACCACAATGCCCAACAACTCCGTAATGGCATTGCCCACCGAGTTCTGACTGATGGTCACAATCAACCGCCCCCGGTCATCCCGATACAAAATCTGCTTGTACGCCGGCTGCCAACGCACCTCGTTGGCAAACTGCGGGTCCGCCAGGATACGGTTGCGAACCTCCAGCACCCCCTTATGAAAGTCATTGGAAAACAATAAAATATTTTCCACATGATCCGGAAAGTGCAACTCTGCGACCGCCTCCGCGCCCCGTGAGGAAACCTGGCTGAAAAAGGTGCGGTAAAAATCCAGGAAACCCATCAACACCCGGTCATATTCCGCCCAGAAAGCCGGTCTGCCCAACGCCGCAACACCGTCCACCACCTCCCAACTCGGCAATCCCTTGGGATACCCCGTCAAGGACAACCGCGCCTCCCGCGTCACCACCGGGCGCAACTGCTTGAGATCCAAGGCCTCCAGAAAACGCACGTAAACCGCGCTCAACCGCGACAGGAAAAGGCTGTGATGCCCGCTGTCCGTCAGATTGGGATCATCCACCCGCGCCATCCGGGCCGCTGCCAGATCCGTGACCGGAAAACAGATGAAGTGGTTGTGAATCATGCGAATACTGGGAACCCCCGGCTTCGACAAAGGCCAGGTGGCATCCAGACTCGCCTCGCCGCACAAGATGACATGCTGGCCCGGATCCGGATAACGCATCAACATGTCTTCCAGAATCAACTGGGTCATGCGGCTCCAAACCCGCTTCTCCTGATGGGTCAGTTGATCCCGCCGCACCGGTCTGCCCAGGGGATTCAAGATGCGCTGCGAGGTATCCAGAATGATGGAGGTGTCAAACTCGATGCTGTGGCCCAACAGCTTGCGATAGAGCAGAAAGTCCTCGGGAGTACGCAACAGACCATTCTCCCGGGCCAGATTCTTCAGATTGGCGGCGCTGTTGTAAAACTCCACCGGAGTCATGCCCTGGGGAATGGTCAACGGCATCTTCTTGCGCGGCGTCACCAGTACCCTCGGCCCGGTCTCCATGTCCGACGCCCTCACGAAAAGAGAATCGAGGAGAGCTTTGAGCGATACTGCACCACCAAGGGATGTTTCGGACCGAGAAGATCGAATACCTGCAGCATCGCCTTGCGACCCGCATCCTCCTGGAAGGAGCGATCCGCCCGCACCACCGCCAGAAACTGATCCATGCCCGCAGCGAACTGTTCATCCCCGACCAGAGCCCGTCCCAGGTCCAGACGGGCCTGAAGATCACCAGGGTCGGCGGCGATACGCGCCTCCAACGCCGAGGTGTCCAGATCGGAGGCATCGAATTCAATCTGCGCCTTCAGCGACTTGGCCTCCGGGGACTCGGCCTCCTTGGCGGGCAGTTTTTCCAGAAACGCCTTGGCCTGCTCCTTCTCCCCTGCCGCAAGGTAGATGCGGGCCATGCCCAACAGACTCGGGGCATGGGCGGCATTGCGCTCCAATACCGCCTGATAACAACCGGCAGCCCGGTTCAAATCCCCGCTTTCCTCCAACATCATACCCTGCTCGGCCAGCCGATCCTCCGGGCTGGGAATGGCCTTGTCGAGAAACTTGCGGATCCCCGACTCCGGCAACGCCCCGGTGAACTCATCCACCACCTGCCCGTTGATGATCAACTTCACCGCCGGAATGCTCTTGACCTGGAAATAGCGCCCCAGATCGGGGTTCTGGTCGGAGTTGACCTTGGCCAGCACAAAGCGCCCCTCACCCTCACGGGCCAGCTTCTCCAGAATGGGCCCCAATGTGCGGCAGGGATTGCACCAGGGAGCCCAAAAATCCACCAGTACCGGCGTGGTGCGGGAACGCTCCACCACCTGGCTGCGAAAGTTCTGTGTATTCGCTTCGATGATCCACGGAGAAGAACTCATGTCCGCCTCTCAACCCCTCTGGAAAGAACGCCTGCCCGGACTCAAATAGCCCCCACCGCATGGATGGCCGCCAAGGTCACGCTGATATTGTAGAGAATGCCCGTCACTTCCTTCATCATGCCCACCATGGTCCAGGTCGGCTCCAGATAGAGCGGAACCACCACCGCATCCCCCGGCCCCACGTCCTGGGAACCCAACTGGAACCAGTTGACGCCGAAGGTGTTCTGGGTATGGCGAGGGATCACCCGCCCGTTGGCTTTGACCACGTAGACGTTCTTCTTGTCGGCCATGGAGGTGAACCCGCCGCTCATGTCGACATACTCTTCGGCATTGCGCCCCGGTATGAACTGGTGGGAGGTGGGATAATAGACCTCCCCGAAAACCGTCACCTCGTCACTGCGTTGCGGAATCAGCAACCGGTCGCCGTCACGCAGGGTCACCTGAGGCACATCCTGCTCCCCCCCCTTGCCCAGCAAGGTACTGACCAGGGTGGCCTGTCCCCCCGGCTGCTTGCCGGAAAGGATCTCCGGCAGATCGATGGCCAAGCGGCCATGCGGTTCGGTCTCCCGAAGCTTTTTGGCCAATCCAATGACCATGTTGGGATCGATACGACCCTGATTCTCGCCGCTGACAGTTGAAGCGGCCTTGACGATGCTCATTTCAACCCGATCCGCCAGGGCCGCCATCTCCTGACGCTCCCGCTCTTTCAGGTTCTCCCGGAGGAAGATGGCTCCGGCCGGATAGGCGTAGGAGGTCAACCCCCCGGCACGCTCCATCAGATTGATCAGAGTCTCCCCCTTGCGCACCGGATAGACCCCCGGAAAACGCACTTCACCCTGAATGGAGACCATGCGTACCTCGCTCCACTCGGGGGTCACCTTGACACTCAGGGTATCGAAAGGCTGCAACGCCATGTCCGCCCCGACATCTCCCGTCAGGATGCGCGCCAGATTGATCTTGTGATGCACGATCTCCCGTTCCCCTTGCGGGTTGACGGAGTAGCGCGACACCTCCCCTTCCAGACCATAGGCCGGTTCGGACATCTGCCCGCCGGCGCGAACCAGATCGCTGATGCGCATGCCCTCTTCCAGGGGATACTTGCCGGGAAACCGCACCATGCCGGCCACCTGAACGATGCGGGACGGCTCGAAGATGGTGGCCTGGGAGGTCAGCTTCTCGATCACCGGGGCCAACAGCCCTTCCCGGGTATACCGGGACCATTGCCGGTAGTGGTCCGTCAACTCCTTGGAGTTGGGCGGCACATTGAGAAATTCGAACTTGTCGAGCTTCGTTTCGGAGACGCTGCCGGTCATCAAAGCCGGCAAATCCCCCACGGCATGACGGAATTTGCGGAAGCGTTCGTTGCGAAAATAGGTTTCGAAATCGACCAGTCCCTCTTCCCCGCCTTTCTCCTTTTCTTTCCCCTCCAAATCCCCATCTTTGCCATCCGTTTTTCCCGCCTGAGGGAAAAGTCCGGGCATAGAAGCCGCCTGGCGACGCGCGGCGGTCCCCTCCTCCTGGCTCTTCGACAACGAGGAGGCCGCCAACAGATCGGGCAATGTCGGGTTGGGACCCAGCCTGGTTACACTGGTGCCCGGTTTTCGGGAGCTGCTGTTGTTGCCGAACAGGGTGGGGGCGCCAGGAGCCGTCGGCACCTTGTTGTCGGCTGGCTGTCCCGAATAGTGGAACTGTTGCAGGTTGGCATTGAAACCGTATCCGGCCTGGGAGGCGGCCTTCTGTTTCACCTCCAGGCTTTCACCCGGAAAAGCCTCCCGGAAGCCGCCCTGTCCCGGAAGTTCCAGCTTGCGGGAGAAGACCCCGTCCCGCTCCTCCAGATTACGCTGCTCCTCGAAAAACTGGCTGCTGGGGAAGATCAACAACTGGTCCTCCCCCTGCAACGGCAGATCCGCCGGAGAACCTTCGCCGCCCAGCACATCCCGAAGCCGAACCGAAACCGGAGCGATGCGCCCGTCCTTGTCCACCACACGGGTCAAAAGGGCATAATCGAGATCGGTGCCGGAGCGGATGTTTGCGGTGGCATGAACCAGATCGGAGAGACGCATCCCCGGCACGAAGGGATAGTCCCCCGGAAAACGCACATGACCCCGCACCGAAATCACCGGTTCCAGCTCGGCGGACCCGGTCTGGCGGCGCAGGCGGTTCAAGTAGGGCACCAGCGTCGCGGCCCGATCTTCGTGCAGGCCGAAGACCAGAATCTCGTCCTGGGGCTGCAAGGCGGGATTGTGGGACGAGTTGCGATTGGCCCAGGCCAATCCGAGACGGGTCGCCATGACTTCGGAACGCATGGTCGCCTTGTTGAAGCGCATGATCAGGACATAATCCAGGTCGGCATCCGGCTGCAACAGCTCCCGGCTCGGCAGCAGATCGACCAGGCGCATACCCGGTTTCCACTGATGAATGCCTTCCTGCTCCGCATGGCCGATCAGGGCCACGGTCTCCAGGGTCTTGTCCTGCACGGGATGGAAGCGCACCGTATCGCCGTCCATCACCTTCAAGGCCATGAAAGGATCCATCCCCGAGGGGGTGGGCACCATCACCCGTCCCTTGCCGGGCTGGATCCGTTCCAGTTCGAAGTCGTTGGCATAGGCCGTGGGCAGCAACCCTCCCGCCAGTTTGACCACGTCGCCGACGGTCTTTTCCCCGTTGAGTTCGTAGATGCCCGGACTGCGCACCTCTCCGGCCAGACCAACCGTGGCCCCGCGCCGGGGAATGAAGAGGACGTCCCCGCCCTGCAAACGCAAATCGCCGCTCTTGTCGCCCTTCAGTAGGAGATTGTACAGGTCGAGGGTGGCGATGACCTGCCCTTCACGACGCAACTCGATCTTGCGCAGCGAGCCCCGGGGCTTGACCCCCCCGCTGGCCGACAGCGCATTGGTCACCGTGGACAGCGCGCTGACCGTAAACGCACCCGGTTGTTGCGTTTCGCCCGTCAGAAAGACTTGAATGGAGCGCAGGGCACTGATGGACAGATGCGCCAGTTTCATGCCGATGAAACGGGTTTCGACCAGGTTTTCCAGGATGGTGCGCACCTCCTTGAAGGGCAAGCCCCCCACGGAAACGGGCCCGATTCCGGTCAGATTGATGATGCCGTCCCGGTTGACCCGAAGATTGTAATTCTTGATCTCCTTGCCGGTGACATTGACCTGCAACACATCGTCCGGACCGATCACATAGTCGTTGGGGATCGGCATGCTGCGGGATTGGGAGAAGGTCGACGGCTGGTTGGCGAAGAAGTCGTAACCGAATTGCGTCAGTTCATTTTCCCGGGCATCCTTCAGCAGGGCCTCTTCCTTTTCCTGGCGATTTTTCTTTTCGGTTTCCGCGCCGCTCCGACCGCTCTTGTTATCCTCCCGCTTGACGGGAGCCGCCGCTTTTTTCGGTTGGGGACGCGGCCGGGCCGGATGGACCTTATTCAGCTTTTCGTCGTTGCGTTGCACCGGCTGCTGCTTGGGCTGTTTCGGGTCCGCTCCTCCCAGGGCCGGCTGTTGGCCATTGCCGGGAATCTCCGTGTCGGCAGGAGAGGAATCATCATCCTCTTTGTCGTTCATCAACCGGTTGATGCGATCCAGCCGGTTGAGCAGGTTGTTGGATCCCAACTGGTCCGAGAAAGAGGAGGCCGCGAACGATTGCCCGGAGAAGACCAGAAACAACGGTAGAAGCGCCAGAGCCGTCCGAAACAACAACCCCGACAGGATCGGAAGATCCCGTGCCTTCGGAAAGCATCGATTGCAAGCCCATACTGCCCTCAAGCGCCGCATGGCGTCATCCCCTTGTCACCGTCAGAAACCACTGACCCAGGCAATGGTCAGAAAGCCGTATTTCCGATTGAAGCGGTTGGATGAAAAGGTATTGTAGGTGAACGGAATGTCCCCCACGAATTGATTCTTCATCAATTCTATCCTAAAAACCAAACCGCTCTCCTTAAAAATCTTGTATCCCACGTCGCCGACAATAGTCAGGTTATTGTCGTAAGTCGTGCGACCAAAGCGATGCACCGAATCCTCGACATCCCGATCATGTTTTTGAAAGCGCATGCCCAGACGGGTGCGCCATTTGTCGTCCAACCACTGGTACATGCCGCCGAAGTGGACATAACGGGCATCGTAAGCCGCTCCCATGCCCTTCCCCGGAAAAGCCCCCCCCTCATCGTGAAGATCGAAACTCAACACCTCGCAAAAATCGGGGTCGCCACTGACCAGGAACCCCTTGAACTGTTGGGGGTTGGGAGAATCCACGTCGTAGACACACTCCCCCCGCAAGGTGACCAGCAGCTTGTCGTAGTTGACCTTGCTCCAGCCCTGTCCATAAAACAACGAGAAGCTGTCGTTTTCGCCTCGCATCCAGGTGGCCAGAAGGTCGATCTGGGTCTGGCGATCACCCGGCCCCTTGATGGCGATCTTATCGGCGGTGATGCCGCGAAGGGTGGTGGCGGACTTCTTCTCCACCTCCTGGCCGCTGTTGCCCCAACGGGTCCAGCGCAAAGCCAGCGCCGGCAGATTGTCGACATTGACGGTGAACTGGTACTGGGCGCCAACCTGCCAACCCACGCTCTCCGCCGTATCCAGGGGAGTCATGATGGAACGGTCCCAAACGCCGCCGTCGACCCAGAGCCGCCGGGTTACGGCTATTCCGCCCAAAGCATGCCAACCGGTATAGTCGCCGACGGTGGTTCCGGAAAAATCCTGGTCCTTTTTGCGCAGATTCAGCAGATCGAGCTTGCCGTTCATGACATCCATACCGACTTCCCACTCCCCATGCCAGGGAGGATAGCCGTGCTGGGCCGTCAAAAATTCATCCAGCGGCGCACCATGGGCCAACCCCCCGCCCAGGACGACGGCAGGAAGAAGGGTGAGCCATGCGATTATGATGCCTTTTTCTGCCATGTGCCGCTATTCTGGACGGGTAAAAATAGGCGATTGTATAAAGCCGTGCCCTCCAGCGCAACCTTAAGAAGGTTATCGGCCAGGCAATCGTTGCTTTCCACAGAGGATAGTCCCATTCTTTTCACCGGAGCCCCCCTCGCCTGCTGCCGAAAGGAGCGATGAAATGGTCTGGATCTCCTGGAAAGAGACCGCCGTGAACATGGATCCCGCCACGGCGCGCAAGGTCCGCAAACCGGTATTGGCCGGAAGCTGGTATCCCGCCTCCGCCGAGTCGTTGCGCAATCTGGTGAGCGGCCTCCTGGAAGAGAAAACCTCCCATCCGGAGATCGGCCCCCAGCCGTTGCGCGCCCTGGTGGTGCCCCACGCGGGGCTGGCGTACAGCGGCGGCGTGGCCGCAGGAGGCTTCGCCCTGCTCCGCGATCATCCCCCCCGCCGGGTGGTCATTCTGTCTCCGTCGCATCGTGTGGGGTTTTCCGGCCTCTCCCTCCCGGAGGCGACCCATTTCGCCACCCCCCTGGGAGAGATTCCCCTCGATCTGACCGCCCTCGATACCCTGCGCCGGCAACCCCTTTTTGCCAACGCCCCTCAAGCCCACGATACTGAACACGCCATCGAGATTGAATTGCCCCTTTTGCAGGTGGCTCTGCCCGATTCCTGGCAACTGGTGCCGGTGATCGTGGGACGCACCACGCCCGATACGGCGGCTCGGGCTGCCGACGCCCTCCGCCCCCTGCTGGACCAGGAGACCCTGCTGGTCATCTCCGGAGATTTCACCCACTACGGCGCCGCCTACGGCTATCAGCCCTGGCCGGCGAACGAACAATTGCCGGAACGGCTCCGCGAAATGGACATGACCACCTTCGGCTTCCTGCAACGTCACGATACCAAGGGATTCCTAGACCACCTCGAAAAAACCGGAAACACCAGTTGCGCCGCCGCCCCGGCAGGGATACTCCTGAATCTCCTCGACGCGGAGTGCCGGGTCACCCTGCTGGAGTACGACACCTCCGGACGCATGACCCGCGACAACACCTTATCGGTCAGCTACCTGGCCATTGCCGTCACCCGGGAGGCCCCCTTGTCAACACAGCCCGATCACGACACCGATACCCTTGGGGAAGCCGACATGCGCCTGCTGCATCGTTTGGCGCGGCGCGTTCTGCAACAGGTGGTCACTTCCGGTTCAACCCCCGCCAACGTTCGGGAAATCGCTCGGGGGTTCGAGGTTCCGGACCATTTGCGACGTCTTTCCGGCGCCTTCGTCACCCTCAAGAAACATCACGATCTGCGGGGCTGCATCGGCTCCATCCTGCCGGTGATGCCTCTGTGGGACGCCGTGGCCGACAACGCTCTCAACGCCGCGCTGCGCGATCCCCGCTTTCGCCCGGTGCAGCCCGAGGAGCTGCCTCAACTGGAGGTGGAAGTCAGCGTCCTGAGCCCGTTGCGCCCCATCCCGGGACCGGAAGCCTTCGTCGTCGGAAAACAGGGCATCCTGCTCACCAAAGAGGGCCGCCGGGCGGTGTTCCTGCCGGAAGTGGCCACGGAACAGGGCTGGAGCCGGGAGGAGACCCTCGCCCAACTCTCCCGGAAGGCCGGATTGGCTGCGGACGCCTGGCGCTCGGGAGCCACGTTCGAGGTCTTCACCACCCGGAAATACAGCGCCCCTTTCCTGGAGCAGGAGAACTGAAACCTACCAGGAGACCCGGTTGCGCCCGGCTGCTTTGGCGCGATAGAGGGCGGAATCGGCCAGCGCCAGCAATTCAAGGGAGGTGAGATCCCCTTCCGGAATCGCCATGCCGCAGGAGATGGTGATTCCCGGCAAGGGCTGACCATCTTCCCCGTGGATGGCCGCCTCCTCCACCGCCTGACGCAACCTCTCCCCGACCCGTTCCACCTCTTCCCGGCTGGAGTCGGGCAGAAGGACCACCATCTCCTCCCCTCCGTAGCGGGCTGCGTGGTCGCCCGGACGCAGATGGTCTCGAATGGTGCGCGCCATGGTTCTCAGGGCACAATCTCCCGAAAGGTGCCCGTAGGTATCGTTGAAGCGTTTGAAATGGTCCGCGTCGATCAACACCACCCCCAGGGCGGAACCATTTCGTCTCTGCCTTTTCAGCAGCCGATCCAGGGCCTCGTCCAGCCAGCGCCGGTTGAAAAGGCCGGTCAGGGCGTCGACCCGCGCATTGTACTCACTGGCGGCCAGCCGCTGATTTTCCGCCACCAGCGTCTTGTTGATCAGGCGAATGCGTCGGGAAAGGATCAACAACAGGTTGCGGGCGATGGCATGGAAATTATTGACCAACGCCCACACCGTCTCGTGAGGCAGAGCCAGCAGGGTCACCTCCCGGTCGGCCAGCACCCAGGCGGATACCTGACGGGCCTCGATCAGGGAGAGTTCTCCGGCGCACTCGCCGCTCTCCAGAAAGGCGATGGGATCGCCCTCCGGCTCTTCCAGATGCACTCGCAACCTTCCGGCCAAAACGATGAACAGATGGGCGTTGGTCATACCGGGCCTCAGGAGAACCTCCCCTTCCGCCAAATGACGCACTTGCCCATGTTCCAGGAAATGGCCCACCGACTCCTGGGACATTCCCAGGAAAAGATGCATATTTTCAAGAGGATACTTCTTAAGAAGGGCTTGAATCATGGCTCTCCCCGGATGGGTGCGGGTTTTGGGCGGAAAATATTTCGCCCCCTACGCGAAATTATGTTAAAGATAACACGATTTCCATCCGATAAGATTGTCGAAAGGGGCATTTCTTTTTCGGATCCGTCAACGTTCATGGTAGCAAGGAATACAGGATATGGCCATCTCCATCCAGGACAAGGGCATCCAAAGCCTTCTGGGTCAATCCCGGCAGGTACAAGGCAACCTGACTGAAGCCTTTCGCAAGCTCGCTTCGGGGCAGTCCGTTTCCCAGGGCAAGGATCAGGCGGCCCTCCTGGCGGTGGCCACCACCTTGACCAGCCAGGTTCGCGCCATCAATCAGGCCACCCTCAACGCCAATGACGGCGTCTCCCTGGCCCAGGTGGCCATGGGAAGCCTTCAGGAGGTTCAAGGCAATATGGAGCGCCTGCGGGAGTTGGCCGTGCAGGCCTCCAGCGGCGGACTCAACGATACGGACCGTGCCGCTCTGGCCGAGGAGGCCCGGCAACTGCAAACCCAAATTGGCACGGCCCTCGCCGAAACCCGTTTCAACGAAATCGACCTCCTCTCCTCCAACGACAGCCTCACCCTGCAGACCGGGCCGAATGCCGGCAATCAAACCCCATTCGCCCTGGACGATCTGGCCTCGAACCTCTCCGCCGTCGACCTTTCCACCCGGAGTGGCGCCGAGAGCGCCCTGGGAATTCTGGACGACAACATGGCCCGGGTTTCTGCCAGCCAGTCCCGTTTCGGCGCGCTGGAAGCCGAACTGGGGTCGTCGATCAACTCCCTTGCTCACCAGGGACTCTCCACCCAGGAGGCCCGCTCCGGGATCATGGATGCCGACATGGCCTCCGAAACCGCCCGCAAGGTCAGCCTGGCCATCCGTCAGCAGGCCCATGTGGCCATGCTCTCCCAGGCCAATCTGCTCTCCCAGCAGGTACTCAGCCTGCTTTAGGGCGTGCTGACCTTTCGCTTCCGCACCGTTTGCACCTTGCCGGGAGCCCAAACCCGGCAAGTGCCCTCCCCTCCGGCCAAGCGGAATCTTTTGCCGCCTCGCTGCCGGATCATCCTTGCCGGCCTCGGAACGGGTTTGAAACAGCCCGTTCCGAAGCTCGCACCCGTCCGAAACAGACACATCGCTTTATTTTCAATCAGTTGATCAAATCAGCCCCCGCCTTCGCCAATTTCGTGACTGGCCTGCCGCTCCGGCTATTTTACAATCCTCCCGAACTGACCAAATTTGACAATTGCCGTAATGTTCTTCAAATATCAGTCAGTTGACCCGACAATTCCCCGCCTTTGTCCGCCGCTATCCAGCTTGGCACGAACTTGGCAATAGTCCTTCCCCAGACGGGATCGATCCCGGAACAGGTTGGTTACAGGGACGCAATAAGCCCTAATCAGGAATCCCCCCCAAGGATGGCACTGCCGATCGAGGTTCATACGACTCGGCGGGGAGATTCGACTCGGAACGGGGCAGCAAGGAGATTGCATGAGTATTCTCGTGTGCCATGAGAATAGATGGAGAGAAAGCAGCCGACGCGGGCTGGCCATGCCGGTCAACCTCTTGGAGGAGCTGGAATCCTACCGCATCAAAAACGAACGCTTGGCACGCATCTACGAATTGCACAGCCGTCTGGCGGAAAAACTGGACCTCGCCTCCATGGTGGAAGCCTTTTCCATCTGGCTGGCCAGTTATCTGGAACACGAACTGGTAGCCTACAACCACTACCTGCGACGGCGCATTCACGTCACCTGTTCCAGCCACGGCCCCCGTCGCCAGCAGTTGAGCGATGCCGCCCGCAACCTGATTCACCAGCCCAAACCTCCCTATGCGGAAGGCTATCTGCCGGAGGAGAAGGTCCACTATCTCTGTCTGAACCTGGACTGCGAAACCCACGCGGATGTTCTGGTGATGTTCTTTTCCAATCCGCTGAAAGGAGCGGGAAAAGGGATCTCCATGATGGAGGAGATCATGGCGGAGCTGCGGGGTCCGATCGAACGCGCCCTGGCCTATGAAGACCTCTACGACCAGGCGCGGCGCGATTCCCTGACCGGACTGGTCAACCGCCGGGTCTTCGAGGAACGATTGGCCCAGGAGATCAACAACGCGCAACGTTACGGCCACCCCTTGGTTCTGGCGGGACTCGACCTGGACCATTTCAAGGCCATCAACGACAAGCTCGGCCACGCCGAAGGGGATGCCACCCTGATGAAGGTGGCCTCAACCCTGTCACGCGGCATTCGGGACTCGGATTTGCTGGCTCGGGTGGGGGGAGACGAATTTTCTCTGATACTGCCCAATACGGAGAAGGAGTCGGCCAGGCATCTCACCCAACGCCTCTGTCGCGCCGTGGTCGAACTGGGCATTCAGGCTCCCGATTCACCTCCGCTCGGGGTGAGCATCGGCCTGTCCGCCTATCGCAAAGGCCTCTCCCTGGCCGAGTGGAACGAAGAGGTCGATGCGGCCCTCTATCGCGCCAAGGCGGCGGGACGGTCACGGGTAGCCGACTGATTCCCCCTTCCGTCAGGGGAGCCCATCCCCTGGCGGATAGTCGAGCCAGATGGTCACCGGACCATCATTGACCAGTGAAACCGCCATATCGGCGGCAAAAACACCCTCGGCCACCGGCAAACCCCGCTGTCGCAAGGCGGCCACGAATTCCAGGTACTTTTCTTTGGCCGGAAGCGGATCTTCCGCTCGGGTGAACGAAGGGCGATAGCCCCGTCCCAACTCCGCCGCCAGGGTGAACTGCGAAACCACCAGCACCGCACCGCCGATGGCCGCCACGTCCCGGTTCATGCGCCCCTCTTCATCCGGGAATATGCGCAAACCGGCCACTTTGCGCACCATGCGTTCCATCTGTTCCGGCCCGTCACCCTTTTCGACCGCCAGAAACACCAGGAGGCCCCGTTCGATGCGAGCGACCTCCTGGTCGCCCACCACGACATTCGCCTGACTCACCCGTTGAATCAGCGCCCTCATGCTTCCTTATCCCTCGGCCAGAAGGTCCGCCACCACATCCAACACCTGGGCGATGGCAAAAGGTTTGGACAAGGTACGGTTCACCCCCAGTTTCCGCGCCACCTGCAGGCTGGTTTCCGCCGTGACGGTCATACCTCCCCCGGAGAGGGCCACAATCGGCACCCCCGGATGGTGGGACCGCATCTCCCGAATCACCCCCACGCCGTCCACCTCCGGCATGAGGATATCGGTCAGCACCAGGTCGCAGGGGTGTTTCTGAAACAGATGCAAACCTTCCCGACCGTTCTTCGCCTCCACGACGACGTAGCCCGCCCCTTCCAGAATATCATGCAACAACTGGCGAATGGCGCGATCATCTTCAATGATCAGTACCCTTGAGGCCATGATTTCCCCTTCTTTCACGAATCGTTGCGCTCAACCCGGGCACAAAAGATATAACCCGCACTGCGGACGGTTTTGATCAGACGCGGATCCTTGGAATCATCCTGCAGCCTCTTGCGCAAGCGGCTGACCTGCATGTCGATGGTTCGGTCGAAGGGATCGGTTTCGCGCCCCTGGGAAAAGTCCAGAAGCTGGTCGCGGCTCAAAACCCGGTTGGGATGGGTCAGAAATACCGAGAGCAGGTTGTGTTCGCTGCCGCTCAAGGAGATCACCTTACCCTCCGGACTGGTCAAAATTCGGGCCACGCTGTCGAGAACCCAGCCGGAAAAGCGGAAGTTGCGATGGTTTTCCTGCTCTTCGGCCTGGTGGCTGACCCTTACCCGGCGAAGTATACTTTTGACCCGTGCCAGAAGCTCGCGCGGGTGAAACGGTTTACACAAATAATCGTCCGCCCCCATTTCAAGGCCGATGATGCGATCCATCTCCTCCCCCTTGGCGGACAGGATCAGCACCGGAATATCGGAGGTGGCTCTCAGGTTGCGGCACAGCTCCAAACCGTCCTCATTCTCCAGGACGAGATCCAGGACGATAAGGGAAATCTCCTTCTTCTCCAAGGCCTTCTGCATGCCCTTACCGTTGGACACCAGGGTGACTTTGAAGCCGTGGCGGGAGAAATACTGTCCCACCAGAGAGCGGATTTCCGGATCGTCATCCACAACCAGAACGTGGTCCGATGCAGCCATGGGTTCAAACCAAACCAGGAAACAGAGTTATCGCCAGCAAACCGAGGGTAAAAACGCCCCTGTCCGGCTCCGGATAGGAGAAAATGTAAACCGGATGATCATGCTTTGCCAATGGTTGCTGCCTCAAGATTAGACAAAACATGAACGAAACGGCCAATCAAGGAGGCATGGGAATCCAATTGGAGGCAAACGGGGGCCGACTGCGCCGGGTTGCCGACCTCTGATCGGATGCGGACCTCCCCTGCTTATATTTTCGATAATCATTTTGAAGAGGTACGACCCGATAAACGCGCTTTGTCAGCCCCCTTTCCCGATTTCAACCCTGTCCGAACCAACCCGGATCAGGGTTTCAACCCGCGCTGCCACGACCTCGATGCGGCCCGACACGACAAAGTTGACCGTTGGCCCGATCAACCGGCGCCTTCTTTCCACTCCGCGACGCGGCGACTTGCCTCCTGCAACTGGGTTTCGCTCAACAGCGTGGTCAGAAGCTGACGGTAGTGGGCGGCATTGCCATCCCCTCTCCGCTCCGCCAGAGAGAACCAGACCACGGCCTGCACGAAATCCTGGGCTACCCCTTGACCCGTTGTGGCATACATGGATCCCAAAATGGCCATGGCGGCGGCATGGCCCTGATTGGCCGACCGGGTCAACCACTCCGCTGCCTGACGATAATCCTGGGCCACACCACGCCCGGCGAAATAGAGCGCCCCGAGATGCAACTGAGCCTCGGGATGGTTCTGTCGGGCGGCCAGATCGAGCCAGTAGGCGGCCCGGGTCAAATCGGCCGCACAGACTTTGCCCTCCTGCAGGGCCCGTCCCAGACAAAGCTGGGCCTCAAGGTCACCCTGCCGGCCCGCCTCTTCCAACACCTCGCGGCACAACGTTACATCCCCGTTTGCCTCGCCAGCCATCACGAGGAGCGCCAGAGAACGTCGAGCCGTTGCACTCCCCTGTTCGGCAGCTTTCGTCAACCATCGCCCCCCTTCCTGCACCGCGCGCAACGCATCCGGACCATTCACCAGCAGGAGACCCAGCCGTTCCCAGGCCATGGATACCCCCTGCTCCGCTGCCGAACGGAACCATTTGACCGCCTCCGCCTCATCCTTTGCCACTCCCTGGCCATCGGCGTAGAGGATGCCCAGCACGTTCTGAGCCGCCGCCAAACCCTGTTCCGCCGCCAGCCGGAACCAGCGGAAGGCCTCCTCCGGTTTGCGACCGGGCCCCCTGGCATAGAGTTGACCCAACTGGAACCGGGCCTTGGCGTCTCCGGCAACACCCGCCTTGCGCAGCCATTTGACGGCTTCCGCCCCGTTGCGCTCTCCCCCCTTGCCGCGCAGATGCCACAGGCCCAACTCCCGCATCGCGGGAATGTCTCCCATCATCGCCTTGCGCTGCAGCACCTCCAGAATCTGCTCCTCTTTCATAACAATCCCATATGGCTCGAAGCGAATCGGAAAGGACAGTTTCCCTCGGAATTCGCCATTCACGCAAGGCGCGCCAGCGATTCCGACCCTCTCCCCCGCCGGAGGCGCCATTTATTCGTTGGTAGCTTTATTAGGATTTTATTGTCATAATGGGCTATCGCAATCGAGATACCTTTGCTATCGGTGACCACTCCATGGGCCCTCAGTCCGTTACACAGCCGTCCGAACTGCTGCTGCTCACTCCTTCCGCCACCCTGGGCAAAGAGGTGAGCCAGGCCCTGTTTCGCCGTTTGGGTATCCGAACCTCCCTGGCTGGTTCCCTCGACGCGGCCTTGTCGCTCCTCGAACAATACCCGCTGCACCACTTTCTCTGCGTGGTGGATCTGGAAGGTCCGGCCCCCATTCGGGATCTTCTCGATCCGATTCAGGCCCACGGCATTCCCATCCTGGCCCTGCTGCCGGACCTCCATCCGGAAAAGCGCATCACCCTGTTGGAGATGAAGGTCTACGACTATCTGCAAAAATCCACCTCCTTGCTGATCGACTGGCTGGTGGCCAGTATCCGGGCCTTTCAGAGCAATAGCGACGTTTTTCTGTTAATTGTCGAGCCCAACGTGCGCCGTCTGCAACACCTGCAAAGTCTGTTGCGTCCCAAACGCTTTCACCTCCTGGGAGCCACCTCCGCCAGAGAGGCCATGGAACTGTTGCAGCAACACCCCGGTATCCAGGGCGCCATCCTCTCCTGGCACGCCGGCGATATGGACGGACCCACGCTGTGCCACTCCCTGCGCAAAAAAATGCCCGAACGCAACCTCTTCCTGATCGGCATCACCTCACGGGATCATCCACTGCTCTCCGCCTGTTTCCTCAAAAGCGGCGCGGACGATTTTCTGATGTGGCCCGTGGAAAGCGAGGAGATCTCCTGTCGCATCGACCGGTGTCTGGGCCATCTGCAAAAGGAGCAATCCGGTGGCACGGACACCTTGCGGGACCACGTCACCGGTCTGGCCAATCGCCGTTTCGCCATGGAATCCGGCATGCAGCTCTTCGCCAGCGCCCGCCGCAGTCAGATCGGCCTCGGGTTATGTCTGCTGGAGATCGATCGCTTCCAGGTGATTCACGAACTTTACGGACTCAAAGCCGGAGATCGGGTCATGCAACGGGTGGCGGAGCTGATACGACGCCATTTCCGCGATACCGACCTGGTCGCCCGATTCTCGGAAAACCTCTTCCTGGTCTTTCTCGTCAACATGTTGCCCGAAAAGGCCGAGGAACATCTGCTCCTCCTGAATCAATTCCTGACCCGGGAGGAGATACCCCTGGAAGGCCGGACCGTGCAAATCACCGCCAGCCTCGGAGCCTCCTTCCTGCCCGTCAACTCCCTGGAGGAGCTTTTCGATCGGGCCGAAACCCTCCTCAAAGAGGCCAAACGACGTGGTGGCAATCAGGTTCAATTGGAATGGTGACCTGTTCCACGCCTCTTGGTACATAGATATCGTTCATGCCCGTCAACTGGAGCAGCTATCCCCATCGCCGTCACCTCGACGAGATGATCGATCCCAGCGGACAACCCCGACCCGGAACGGAGCCGCTCGTCGACTTCCTGCGAACCCTGGGCAAACACCAACTGCGTTTTCATAAAGAGTCCGCCCGGCACCTCTCACCCGGAGTCAGTACCCTGTCACCGCCCCCCTCGGGAGAGTCCGATACCGGCAATCCCTTCGACATCGTGCCCCGAGTCATCGGTTCGGACGAGTGGCAACGGGTAGAAAAGGGGCTCCGGCAGAGAATGACGGCCCTCAACCTCTTCCTGTGCGATCTCTACGGCCCCCGGAAGATTGTGACCGACAACATCCTTCCGGAAGAGATACTCCTCTCCTCGAAAAGCTATCGGCCCGCCTGCAGCGGAGCCCGTCCCCCCTTCGAGGTCTGGGCCAATGTGTGCTGTTGCGACCTGTTGCGCGACCGGGACGGCACCCTCTACGTTCTGGAAGATAATCTACGCCAACCTTCCGGCGGCGCCCTGCTGCTGGAAAACCGCTTCCGGTCCCGACAAATCTTCCGGAAACTCTTCGAAGATGGCGCCATTTTGCCCGTGGAGGATTATCCCGGGCAGTTGCTGGCCCAACTTCGCAGCTTAAGCCGGGAGGATGGGAAAACGGCCAATGTGGTGATTCTGACTTCGGGACAAAACCGATCGGAGTCCCTCGAATACCGCTACCTGGCCCAGGCCATGGGAATCGACGCGGTGGACGGCAGCGAACTGGTGGTGTCGGATGCCGGCGTGTTCCGACGGAAACAGCGCACGTTGCAAAAGGTCGACGTGATCTACCGGAGCATCGGGGACGATCTTCTGGACCCGGAACATTGTTTTCCCGATTCGTCCGTGGGGGTCAACGGTCTGCTGCAGGCCTGGCATGCGGGAAACGTCGTTCTCTGCAACGCACCCGGAGCGGGCATCGCCGACGACAAAGCCGTTTACGCCTTCGTTCCGAAGATGATCGCCTATTATCTGGGGGAGGAGGCGATTCTGCCCAACGTGCAGACGTTTCACTGTCGGGATCCCCGGGAACAATCCCACGTCCTGGCCCATCTCCGTGACATGGTCGTCAAATCGAGGCAGGGAAGCGGCCCCCGCAACATGCTGAACGGACCCACCTCGACACGGGAGCAACGCGAAGCCTTCGCGGCGCGGATCAAGCAGCATCCCCACCACTATGTGGCCCAACCCGCCCTCGTTCCCTCGACCCAACCCACGGTGGTGGGAGGACGACTGGAGCCGCGCCCGGTGGAGTTGCGTACCTTCATTGTGCAGGGAAAATCGCTGGAGGTGGCGCCGGGGGGAGTGACACGGGTCGGCCTGGTGAAACCGGCGCCGATCATCAACTTTTCGCCGGGCAACGGCATCAAGGATACCTGGGTGGTGGACATCCCTTGCCCCGAACCCTGAATCAGGGGCGTTTCAGACGATAGAGGGCGGAAATATCCTCTTCGCCATGCTCCTGCCGCAACAGGATTTCATACTGGCGGGCGGTTTCGGCGACCAGAGGCAGATTCAAGCCACGGGCTTCGGCCAGTTCCAGACAAATGCGCAGATCCTTGTGGTGCAGGGCCACCTTGAATCCGGCGGGAAACTCACCGGCCAGCATGTTCGCCCCCCGATGATCCAGAAACCAGTTGCCCGCCGCTCCCCCGGCCAATCCCGGCAACAGCGTCGTCATGGGCAAACCCAGGACGCTGCCGAAAGCGAGCGCTTCCGTCACCGCCTGATTGATTCCGGCCACCATCACCTGATTGACCGCCTTGGCCGCCTGACCGCTACCCACCTCTCCCATGGGCAGAATGCGTCCGGCCAGGGTCTGCAGGGCGGGACGCACCCGTTCCAGAACGGAGGCCTCGCCGCCGACGAACATGGAAAGGTTGCCCCGTCTGGCCCCTTCCGGCCCCCCGGAAACCGGGGCGTCCAGAAAGGCTCCACCCCGTTGCGTCAGTTGGCCGCTGACAGCAATGGCCGTCCGGGGCGCCACCGTGGAGGTATCCACCACCACTTTACCGGGAGAAATCCCCTCGGACAGCGCGGCAGCCACCTGCAACAGATCCGCATCGGCCTTGACCGAAACCACCACCAGATCACATTGCGCCATGAGCTGTTGCGGCGACTGCGCCACCTCCGCACCCAACTCTGCGGACAATAGTCGGGCCTTGTCCGGGGTGCGATTCCAGATGGACCGCAACAGACCGGCCCTGGCAAGGTTGCCCGCCATGCCCGATCCCATGGCTCCCAGTCCAAGCATACCAACGCGCATTGAACCTTCCCCTTTATCCGATAAAAAAAGGCCCGTCTTCCAGGCAAGCACGTGGGGGTGCACTCACTCTGGATGGACGGGCCTTTCAATCCGAGTCTATTGTATCGGCTTTTTTGCGAATATCAAGTAATTGTTTCAACGTGTCACAACTTGTGCGCCCGAACGGGCCGTCGGCTTCGGCAACCGGGCGATTTCGGCAAAGAGTTCGCTCCAGAGCAGCGGTTTGGTCAAAATGCACCACACCCCGGCCTGCAGCAGCGCCTCCTGGGAGATCTCCGGCGGACGACCGCTGACCAGAAAGATAGGCAGCTCAGGGCGAAGGCCATGAATCTCACGGGCCAGATTCAGTCCGTTGCCATCGGTCATGGCATAATCGGCGATGACCAGATCGAACTGGGCCGGATGCCGTCGAAACCGCTCCAGGGCCTTGCCCACTCCCGTACACGGCGTCACCCGGCAGCCCTGTTCCCGCAGACCCGTGGCGCTCATCTTCAACAGCGTGGGTTTATCGTCCACCAACAGGATATGTCCTCTCCAGCGAGGCAGCGGCGCCGGAACCGGTTTCTCCTCCATTTCCGCAGGCAGCACCCGCTCCAAGGGCAAAAACAGCGTGAACCGCGCCCCGCCCTGGGAGCGGTTTTCCGCTTTGATGGCGCCACCACACTGCTGCACGATGCCATGAACCACGGACAATCCCAAGCCCGTACCCCTTCCAGCCTCCTTGGTGGTGAAAAACGGATCAAATATCTGGTCGATGCGATGCGGAGCGATACCCGGACCGGAATCCTCCACCCGCAGGCAACAGTAGGAACCCGCCGTCAACCCCATCTCCTCGGCCTGGGCTGAGGCCAGGGTTACCGAAGCCATCGACAGCTCCAGAAGACCGCCCTTCTCCTCCATGGCCTGAGCCCCGTTGGTGCCAAGGTTCATCAAGACCTGATGCATGCGCGTCGGGTCGGCGCGAACCATGCAGTCGGAGGTTTCGATGCGAACCACCACCTTGATGGAAGCCGGCAGCGTGGCCGAGAGGAACCGGGCCGTCTCCTTCACCAACGGGGCCAGGGGAATCAATCGGGCCGGGGCCTCCCCGCTGCGGCTGAAGGTCAGCAACTGCGCAATCAGATCCCGGGCGCGCAGTCCCGCCTGACGTACCTCCTTCAGATGCCCCACAACCCCATGGTCCGGGGAGAGCTGGCTTATGGCCAGTTCGGTAAATCCCAGAATCACCCAAAGGATGTTGTTGAAATCGTGGGCCACTCCACCGGCCAAAGTGCCGATGGCTTCCAGTTTCTGGGCCTGACGCAGCCGATACTCCAACCGTTCGGTGCGGGTTACATCGCGAAACACCCCTACCCAGTGGGTCAGTTGATGTCCGGGATCGCGCACCGGGGAACAGGAGGCATCGGTAGTGATCCGGCCATTTTGCCCGGTTTCCAGAACCAGACGTCCCTGCCAGTGCAAACCCCGCTCCATGGCATCCACCAGTCCGGTCCAGCCGGGCCCCGACTCCACGGAGGGACGCAGGGAACAGATGTCCATGCCCAACACCGAGGAGCGGTCGATACCCATCAGGTTCAAAAAGGCCGGGTTGACATAGGCAATGGCATAATCCCGGGTGAAGATGATCACCATGTCCCCGGTCTGATCCACTGCCGCCGCCAATCGCTTGCGTTCGGCCCCTTCCCGCAGGGAGGTGATGCCCAGGGAGACCTGATTGCCCAACTCCTCCAGCAGACGGATCTCCTGTTCGTCGAACCCCTCTCCGGCGTCGATGCACAACTCACCGAGAAGTAGGCCGCCGGGGCGCAAACTCAGGGTCAGGCGCGGATCGTTTTTCAAACCCCGCCCCCCGGAAAGCAACCTGTCGACCTCCTCCCCGATGGGCCGCTCCAGACGGTTTTCCCAGGTGATGCGGGCTTGCGAATAGCCCCCTTCCCTGCGCAAGACGGCGCAGACCCCTTCGAGATAGGAGCGTTCATCCATAGCCTGCAACAACGACTGGCCGCTGGCCGAAATGGCGCGCAGCGCCCGGTTGACACGCAGCAGACGACGCTGGGCCTCTTTGCGCGCGGTGATATCGAAACCGATGCCCCATTCCGACCAACCGGGAATGGGAAACCGGTGGGTCAGATCGGACCAGGAGATGACCCGCGTCCCGCCATCGCGACAGGAGATCTCCACTTCACGGGCCCCGTCCTCCCCCAACCCTTCCCCCATGGGCCCGATCCCCATGGAGCGGCCAAAGGTTCCCAACCGGTCCATGGCCAGCGGATTGCCCACCATCTCCGCCGCCGAAAAACCGGTGACGTTTTCACACTCCCGGTTCCAAACCAGAATGGCCCCCTCCGCATCGAAGGCCCCCATCATCACGGGCATGTTCTGCACCACCGAGCGCAGCCGCTCCTCGCTACGCCGCAAATCGGCCTGATACATGCGTCGCGGCGTCTCATCGGAGAAACTGACCACCGAACCCGCCCGTTTCCCCTCGCGAAACAACGGTTCCAGGCGCAGCACCACCTCCACTCGCTGACCATCGGACCGTTTCAGTAGCACCCCATCCTGATTGACCGACTGCCCCCGGGAAAACGACTCCAGAATCGCTCCCCCCAGGCGGTTGCGCAGGGTTTCCCCCTCATCCGGCAGCAACAGATATTCGATATTCTTTTGCAGCAGTTCATGCCGCTGGCGGAATCCCAATAACTTATGAGCTGCAGCATTGCACCAGATCAGACGCCCCTGGAGATCCACCTCCAGTAAACCGTCGGCGATGGATTCGACCAGAAGGGAGATGCGGCTCTCATTTTCCTGCAGGCTGACAACCAGGGGGGAACCGATGCGGAACAACGCGATACCACCAACGACCAGCAGGAACAAACCAATGCTGCCGGTGGCCACCATGCCTTGCAGGAAGGGCCGTTTGACCACATCCAACTCCAGGGAGACCACCAGCCCCATATTGAGCCGGGGCAAGGGGCGGTATGCCGCCAGAATGGACACGTCGCGATGGTCGATGCCGACCATGACGCCCGTTTGGCCTTGTAATGCCCGGCGCATGGGTTCCGCCGAGGGAACCTCCTCCGGCAACCAGGCCGGAGGAGTCTCGTCTGCCGCATCGGCAGGCGGAGTCAGGAACAGGATGCCTGTTCCTTCCCTCCGCCCCAATTCGATGCTCCCTCTCGGGTCGGGAGCAAACAGGTGCTTGACCAACAAGGCATCGTTCAGGGAACGGGAAGCGGTGAACCCTTCCCGGTTATCGGTCGTCCAGTCGGCGCTCTTCCCGGTCAGCAGATCCGCCTGAATCCGGGCCAGCTCCGCCAGGCGATCGTTCTGAACCTGCATCCCCGTGCGGAAAAACAGGCCAAAGGTGACGAACGACGCCAGCAGCAACAAGATGGCGAGAATCAATACCATGATGGCAATGCGACGCCGTTCCTTCATGGCACGCTTCCCTCCGCAGCGAATCCTTACTGTTTGGCCATCTGCTCTTCCATATCCTTGCGCACCTCATCCATGTCGAGTTCCATGGCTTTGCGAATCAGATCGGTGAACTGCTGCTCGGGAAGCATGCCGGGTTGGTAAAAAATGGGGATCTTTTGTCGCATGATCATCAAGGTCGGGATGGAACGGATCTGGAAGATCTCCGCCAGCTCTCTCTCCTCGTCGGTATTCACCTTGGCGAAGACCACGTCGGGAAAAAGGGCGGAAACCTTCTCGAAAATCGGCCCGAAGGCGCGGCAGGGACCGCACCAGGGAGCCCAGAAATCGAGAACCACCATATCGCTCGATTCAACCGTCGGTTCGAAATTTTCCTGATTCAGGGCCATTGTTGCCATTGTCATCTCTCCTTATTGGTCAGTCCTGCCATTATGTTGCCCACGACATCCACGGCGTTGCAATCAGGACTTTCCAGGCGATGACGCATCCTGGCGAAGGCCTCTTTGGTTAGGGAAGTACCCACCGGATCTGCAAGAAACCGTTCCACATCCTGCGCCAACCGCTCCGGGTTGGCCTCGTTTTGAATCCGTTCCGGAACAACCCCTTCGCCCAAAATCAAATTGACCAGGGAGATGAAGGGCGTTTTGATCAGCCGCAAACCGATCTGATAGGTCAGGGCGTTGACACGATAGGCCACCACCATGGGCAGCCCCAGACAGGCTGCCTCCAGGGAGGCGGTGCCGGAGGTGATGAGTCCCGCATCGCCGGCCGCCAGGAGATCGTAGGTACGGCCGGCGTAAAACGGAATCGGCTCGCCGCATTCCGCTGGCCAGAATTGCCGGATATCCCCCTCCGTCAGCGTGGCGGCCAACGCCCCCACGCACCGAACCCGGGGCCGTCTCTCCCGAAGCAGCCGACAGCTCCTGGCCAGAACCGGAAGCATGCGCCGGATCTCTCCGTGGCGGCTGCCGGGCAGCACCACCACCAGCTCCTGGCCCTCCTCAAGTCCGAGTTCGGCGCGAATCACCTCCCTCGGGCGGGACGGCACCGCCCACTTCAGCAGGGGATGCCCCACGAAATGGACCGGAAGGGTGGTATTTTCGTACCACCGGGGCTCGAAGGGATAGAGTACCAGCAGATGGTCCAGAAACCGGGCCAGGGAGTGAACGCGACCGGGTCGCCAGGCCCAAACCTGGGGACTGACGTAATGCACCACCGGAATACCCGCCCGTTTGGCCAACCGTCCCAACAGAAAATTGAAGTCGGGTAGATCGATGGTGACCAGAAGCAGTGGTCGTTCCCGACGCATCCAGGAGAGGAGATCCCGGAAAATGCCCACCAGGGAGGGCAGAGCCCGCCCCACCTCCAACAATCCGACAATGGAGAGCCGTCGGAAATCGTGCCGGGAGACCAGACCCGCCTGCTGCATGGCCGGACCGCCGACGCCCTCGGCCTGAAGGGAGGGGAACCGGGTGTGCAATCCGTGCAGCAATTGAGCGCCCAGAAGGTCTCCGGAGGCTTCGCCGGCCACCATCATGATTTTCATCGGCTGCCGGATTCCCGTTCCGACCACCAGGCATGAAAGTGCTTTTCCTGATCGGCGATGGCGGCCTGGATGGTTTGCACCACCTGCAGAGCCCGCAAACCCTCCTCACCGGAGACCAGCGGACGCCCTCCCGAGGCCACGGCGTGACAAAAGGAGGCGATCTGGGCTTCCAGGGTGTCGTAATCGGGCACTTCCAGCTCCCGCCGCACCACCTCCGGAACCGGAATCCCCGCCAGTTCCATACTCCGACCGGCCACCTTTTCCTGTACGCTGACCCGTTTGCCGATGAAATCAACCTCCAGCAAGGACTCCTCCTGAAAGAGTTCCAGACGGCGCAGCGACTCCCCGGAAACACGGCTGGCCTCCACCTGGGCGATGCTGCCGTCGGCGAAACGCAGGCGGGCCTGGGCCAGATCGGTATAACCGCTCAGGATCCGGGCGCCGATGGCCTCGACATGAACCAGCGGGGCGGGCATGAACTCCAGAACCAGATCACAATCGTGAATCATCAGATCGAGACAGACATCCACGTCCAGGGCGCGATTCTTGAAGGGGGCCAGACGACGCGCCCGCACGAAGCGGGGTCGGGTGACCAGTCCGCTGCGGCGCAGAGCCTGAATGGCGGGATGAAACCGTTTGAGATGCCCCACCTGCAGCACGCGACGCCGGGCGGCAGCCAGAGCGATCAAGGCTTCCGCCTCTTCGGTGGTTCGGGTCAACGGCTTTTCCACCAAGACGTGAAGATCGGCCTGCAGGCAATCCTGCGTCACGCCGTGATGCAGTGGGGTCGGCACGCAGATCGAAACCAGATCGACCCGGCCAAAAAGGTCGTGGTAATTCGCCACGAAGTGCGCCCCCAGCCTGTTGGCCAGTTCCTGACCTCTCGCCGCATCGGTATCGGCGATGGCGGCCAGGGCAACCCCCGGAATCCGAGCGTATTTTTCTGCGTGAAAACGCCCCAAGTATCCTACACCGATGACACCTGCCCTGAGTGTTTCCATCCCTCACCCCATCACGACACCGCCCCGTCAGGGGATCTTTCCGGCCCGGCGACAGCAAATCCGAACCGACCCAGTTCAACCGCCGCGTTCGGGGAAGGCGACAAGGCCAGCAGAACAATTCCCGCCCGTTTGGCTCGGGCGAGGGTCTCTTCCGGTTCCAGTAACAATACCCCTCCCGCCTCCAATGCCAGAACCGAAAGACCGGCTGCTGCCAGAGCATCCACCGTTTTCGGCCCCACGGAGGGCAGATCGAAGCGCCGGTCCTGGGTCGGTTTGACCACCTTGACCAGCACTCCCCCTTTGCGCAACAGCTCCCCGGCCCGCCGGATCATGGCATCGGTGCCTTCCATGGCCTCCACCGCAACGACATTCCTGCGGTGAACCACCACTCCCTGCCCGATATCGAGCTGGCCCAACTGCTTGGCCATCACCCAGCCGAAACGGATATCCTCCCACTCCTCCGGCGTCGGCCCGACGGGAGTCAGCAGCCCCTCCGGCACCAGCAATCCCGGCAGCAGGTCGGCCACTCCAACCACGTCGAAGCCCCTGGACTCCAGCTCCGCCCCGATACCCCGCAACAAGAGATCATCGTGCAGATGGTGCAGCCGGGCCACCAGTTTCATGGCCAGCCAGTCCGGACGAACCTGCCAGATGCGGCTTTTGACGATGCCCCCGGCCAGAACCACGCGCCGGGCTTTCTGTTGCGCCAGATAATCGATGATGCGCCCGAACTGTCCCAGGCGTACCCAGGAGATGGCATCCACCCAGGAGGCCAGCGACGGATCGGTCTCTCCCAGATGGCCCACGGCCACCACAGGGAGGTTGTCACGCTCCTTGACCGCACGGGCAATCGCCACGGGCAACCACCCCGAACCGGCGATGATCCCCAACGGCGCATCGGGTGGACACGGCCCGTTGCGGGCCGGTTCGATCACCGGCAGATGCCTCGCCGACTGGATTGCAGGAATTCCACGATGAACTGGATTTCAGGGTTGTCGGAACTCTCTTTTTCGAGTTCTGCAATAGCCTGCTCCAGGCGCAGATTGGCCTTGAAGATCAGACGGTGGGCTTGTCGGATGGATTTGATCTGCTCCTCGGAGAAACCGCGCCGACGCAGACCCACCACATTGACGCCGACGATGTTGGCCCGATTGCCCGCTGCCGAGGCATAGGGCACCACGTCCATGGAAATGGCCGAAGCCCCGCCGATAAAGGCGTTGCGCCCCACCCGGGCGAACTGGTGAATCGCCGTCAGACCGCCGATGACCGCGAAATCCTGGATCTCGACATGGCCGGCCAGGGTAGCCCCGTTGGCCATGATCACCTCATCCCCCACCCGGCAGTCGTGGGCCACATGGGAATAGGCCATGATCATGCACCGATGACCGACACGGGTCAAACCGCCGCCCTCCACGGTGCCGCGATGGATGGAGACGTATTCCCGAATGGCGCACTTGCTGCCGATCTCCACCCGGGTGGGTTCTCCCGAATAGTGGGTGTCCTGCGGGGGGGTGCCAATCGAGGCAAAACTGGAAACCCGGGTCTCCTCCCCGATGCGGGTATGCCCCGCAATCACCGCGTGGGCGGAAACCTGCACCCGATCCTCCAGAACGACATCCCCCTCCACGATGGCATAAGGCCCCACCTCCACATCGCGGCCCAACTCGGCCCTCTTGTCGACTACCGCCGTGGGATGGATCATGAGGATTCTCCCTTGTCGCGATCCCTCACCATGGCCATCAACTCCGCCTCGGCGGCCACCTGATTGTCGGTGGTCACCTTGCCGGTGAATTTCCACACGTCACCGCGCCGTTTCAACAGAGTCATCTCGATACGCATCTGGTCACCCGGAACCACCGGTTTGCGAAACCGCGCCCCATCGATGGCCATGAAGTAGACCAGCCGTCCCCGAACCGCCTCCGGATCGATGCGGGAAGCCAGTAGCGCCGACGCCTGGGCCATGGCTTCCAGAATCAGAACACCCGGCATCACCGGATGATCCGGAAAATGGCCGGTGAACTGGGGTTCGTTGAAGGTGACGTTCTTGATGGCCACGATCCGCTGGTTGTCTTCCACACTCAGAATGCGGTCCACCAGCAAAAAGGGATAACGGTGTGGCAAGGCTTGCAATATTTCCTGAATTTCGTCCGATTTGACCATCGCTCAGAACCAGTTTTTTGTGCGGTTGTTTAGACGCTGCAGGACCAGCTCCGTGATATCGATGCCCGGATCGCTGTAGATCACCTGCCCTTTGCCAAAAATGGCGGTAAAGTTCTTTTCCTTGCCGATCTCCTCGATGACGGCCCGCAACTCGGCGGTGATACGTTTGGTCCAGTGCCCGCTGTCCTGGTCCAAGGCCACCTGATTGTCTTCCATCAGTCGCTGGAAATCGGTGTATTTCTGCCGCACCTGGGCGGCGAGTTCGGCATGCGCTTCCGGGCTCATGACACTTTTACGCTTTTCGAGATCCTCTTTCAGACGTTTGATCTCGGTCTCCGCCACGCTCGCCTCCTTGCGCATGGCGTCGATCTTCTTCTGAATGATTTCCGCCGCCTGTTTGGAGGCCTGACATCCGGAGATGGCCCGGGTGGTATCGACGAAGGCCAGCCGATACTCCCCTCCCCAAACGGGAGACATACTCAAGGTCATACAAACAGCGACAAAGACACTAAAATTTCGCAAGATGGACATTACCGGCAACACCTATTCTGCTCTGTTTACCCTCTTGGGCGTGTTGACATTCACCATCTTTTGGCCCCTGGCGGCGTTGCCATCCGGCTCGGAAGCTCATGCAGGCGAACGGCATTCCACCTCCCCACTCCATTGCGCCTTGCCCGGAACCAAAATCCGGCAACTGTCAACACCCCCTGACGTCGCAATACTACAGAGCCGTTCCGATACTGAAATCGAAGGTTCGGGGACGATCATACTCTCTCTTGCGCAAGGGGAAGCCCAGTTCGAACCGCAGCGGTCCGAACGGAGAGTTCCAGCGCAACCCCACTCCCGTGGAAACCCGAGGGTCGGAATCCTGCAACACCGTGGCTCCGACCGTATCCATATCGTTGAGAATACCCGCATCCAGGAAGGTGACCGCCCGGATGCCTTTGTCCTCCATACCCAGGATGGGGAAGAGCAACTCCGCGCTCGTGGTGGCCATATAGGTTCCGCCGTAAGCCTCTCCGGTAACGGTTCGAGGTCCGACCCCGCTCTTCTTGAAACCACGCAGGGAATAGGGTCCGCCGACGAAGAAGCGCTCGTAGATCGGAACGTCTTCGTTCAACCCTTCGATCAGGCCAAGCCGACCTTTCAAATGGCCCACCAGGTTCTTGTCATCCCACAGGGTGTGGAACAGACTGTGATCGGTGATGAGACGCAGGAAGTGAACATCCCCGCCCACACCCGAAAAATCGGTGGTCAACTTATGCCGTTGGCCGGCGGTGGGCAGCAGATTGTGATCCAGGGTATTCCAGGTCAGGACGTTGCTGATCATGGATTGGCTGTAGGGGCTGCGGGTAGCCTGATCCTTGATCAACTGGGAGGCGTTCTCGGCCACATCCGTCAGGGTCACGTAGGAATACTGGTAGCTGACCCGGTCATCCAGGAACTCGTTGATGGGAAAACCGAGACGCAGCCCTCCCCCGTAGGAGTCCTGCTTATAGGCGGAGACATCCATGCGGTTCATTTTGCGGTTGAACAGATCCACTCCGGCGGAAATATCCCTGCCCAGAAAATAGGGTTCCGTGAAGGAGAGATCGTATTCGGAGGTTCGGGAGGAGATGGCGAAGCTGAAGACCATCTGCTGTCCCAACCCCAGGAAGTTGTTCTGGCTCAGGCTGGCGGTACCGATGAACTGATCCGCCGTCGAGAAACCGGCCCCGATGGAGAAGGCCCCGGTCGATTTCTCCGCCACATCGACCTTGATGTTGATGCGGTCTTCCGTGGCAGGTACCGGCTGGGTGGTGATGTCAACCTTCTCGAAGAAGTTGAGGTTGTCCAGGCGCTGGCGGGAACGACGCACCTTGGAGGCGGAAAAACGATCCCCTTCGGCAAAACGCATCTCCCGACGAATGACTTCGTCACGGGTACGATTGTTGCCGACGATATCGATGCGGTTCAGGTAAACCCGACGCCCCTTCTTGACGGTAATGGCCACATCCACCGTATGGCTGTCGTCGTGAATGGTGGTGCCCGGATCGACTTCCAGAAAGGCGTAGCCGAAATCGCCCACCTTGTCCGACAGGGCCTCCACCGACTCCCGCAGCTTTTCACGGGAATACCAGGCGCCTTCCTTGATTTTCAAGGCCTCCCGCAACGCCTCGGGAGGCAGTTCGTCGAAATCCCCGGAGATGGAGACCGGACCGAATTTGTAGCGTTCCCCCTCCTCCACGGCATGGGTGACCACGAAGGACTGTTTGTCCGGGGTCAACTCGGCCACGGAAGAGGAGACCTTCACCCGCACGTAGCCGTTGTTCAGATAGACGTTGCGCAGATGGGACTGATCGAACAGCAGCTTTTCCCGATCGTAGGTATCGTCTTCCGTCAACCAGGAGAACCAGCCCGAAGACTGGATCATCATCTTCTTGGTCAGATCCTTGTACGACATCTGCTGGTTACCGATGATGCGCACCGACTGCACCTTGGATTTCTGTCCTTCGGTGATGCGATAGACCAGATCGATGGCGTTCTCGTCCCGGGGCTTCTGCAACATCTCCACCTTGGCCAGGAAGAGACCTTTGATGCGATAGGCCTGACGCAAGGCCGTCAAATCGCGTTCCACCTTGGCCCGGTTGTAGATATCGTTTTCCTGAAGTTTGATGGTTTTCTTCAGCTCTTCTTCGGAAAAGGCATCCAGTCCTTCGAAGGTGATCTGATGGATGACCGGATTTTCCACCACCCGCACCACCAGGCTGCCCCCTTCCCGCTCCAGGGAGACCTCCTTGAAGAAGCCGGTATCGTAGAGATCCTTCATGCTTTTTTGCACGCCGGGAGCGTCGAAGGATTCCCCTTCCCGCACCGCCAGGTAGCTTTTGACGGTATCCGTTTCGATGCGGCGGTTACCCGAAACCTCGATCCGCTGGATATTTTCCGCCGTCTGCCCCTGGGGAGTCCCCCCGAACCAGCAGGCCAGGAACAGGACCGCTCCCAGGCGAAGCCCTTGTTGACGCCAATGCCGGAAACCGCTTTTGGTCGCTGTCATGGTTTCAAGGATTCCTTGCCACGAGTCGCACGATATCATTGTAAAAAGCCAACAGCATCAAACTGCCCAACATGGCCAGCCCGATCCGGTTGGCTACCCCCTGCACCCTGTCGCTCAACGGAGAACCTTTGAGCGCTTCCACAACAAAAAAGAAGAGATGGCCCCCATCGAGAATGGGAATGGGCAA